>NZ_SCTN01000395.1 GCF_004297345.1 Aquabacterium sp.
GTGATGAAACAGGCGAACCCATCGGTCTGGGCCGCCTGCTTGCTCGCCCCACCGCCACGCTGTCCCTCGAAGCGCAACAACGCCGCGAGCTCAAGCAAAAGATGTTTGGCGACTGATATTCATGAGTAAAGAATCAGGCGGCTTCCTGCGCAAAGTTGCGCGCTTCGTAGCCAATCCGACGACGGATTGGACGGAGTTGGACGCACCCAAGGAAGACGCAGGCGAAAGCGATTACGCCAAGGGCGAAATCAAGGCCATGATCGAGCGCAAGCGGCGCAACGACTTCGTGCGCAAGCGCGAACTCGACATGCTGCGCAAGATTCGCCGCGAAGGCCTCAGCCCGGACAATGCCCTGGCGCTGAGCGGCCCCTCGAACATGGATCCGGACTCTCGCCCGCAAAGCGGTGCGCGCTCCGACATCGCCGTCAAGGCCAAAATTGACGCGATTGAATTGCAGATGGTGGGCGGCGCCAGTCGTCAGCCTCCCATCTTGCAAGCTGCTGCCCTGCCTTCCGCACCTGGTCGTCTGGCAGACCCTGCCACGACGGCGCCCAATACGCTCACGGCGCCAGCTACGCTCCCCTACGAGGACGACGAGCCGCCGCAAATTTCTCAGGCGGTGCTGGATGCTGCGCGCGCGTCCAAACCTCGCATGGCGGCGGCAAACAAAGCAACGCCGACCGCGCCAGCCAGCTTGCACGGCGAGTTGGATGTGCACGTGGTCGAAGTGGTGCATGACCCAGAACTGGACGAGGCGGTCATCGCCTTTGCCAACGCTGATTTCGATCAGTGCGAACAAAACCTGCTCGACCTGGTGCACCCTGGCGCCGCGCGCCATGAACAAGCAGAGACCTGGTTGGTACTGTTTGACCTGTACAGGGCACTCGATCTGCAGCAGAAGTTTGACAATCTGGCCGTGTCCTACGCGCAGAAGTTTGGGGTCTCCGCACCGCAGTGGTACTCCCTGCCTCAGCAGGTTGCAACCTTCCTGTCGGGTCAAGGCCGACGCAACTTGAGCGAACCCGATATCAGTTCGGCCGTCCAACGCGCCCCACAGACAGAACCCGCCGAATTGGACGAAAACCCACCGACTCTTGAAGGCTGGATTGCCCAAGCCCATCTGGATCAGGAGGCAACCGCCAGCCTGCGCATTGAAATACTGCAAATGCCAAGGCCCTGGATCATGGACTGGAGCGGTGTCACAGACGTCTCTCCGGAGGGTGCCGCTCAACTGGTTCAATTGATGCGCCAATGGGCTCGCGAGCCACAGGAATTGATCTGGATCGGCGTCCCGCAGTTGCTGGACGTTTTAGGCGAGGCCTCACCCACCGGCGTCAAGGATTCGGATCCTGCGTACTGGATGCTCCGTCTGGAAATCCTGCGGCTGTGCAATCGCCCGGACCAATTCGACGAAGCCGCCATTGATTACTGCGTCACGTACGAGCTGTCCCCTCCATCCTGGGAGCACGCTCAATGCCGAGTAAGCGAACAGACGGACAACATCCATCCGCATACGCGGCCACTCTCGCATGTCAGCGAGGTGACCACAAGCTTCGTCGAGTCCCAGTTGCACGACGAGATCGAATTTGTGCAGGTCGCTGCGCTGAACCTGTCCGGCCAACTCGTTGGCGACATTGGCCAGACGCTGACCCAACTGGATGACCAGCTCAGCGCCAGTGTGACGCTTGAAATCGACTGCTCGCACCTCTTGCGAGTGGACTTCATTGCGGCCGGTGATCTGCTCAATTGGGTTCTGGCTCGTCGATCCGAGGAGCGCCAGGTTGTGTTCAACAACCCCCATCGCCTGATCGCTTTGTTCTTTGGCGCCATGGGCATCAACGAGCACGCCAAGGTCAAGCTCCAGACCACCTGAACAGGTGGTGCCAGATGCCCCTTGAAACGAGGCATCTGCATCCCCAATTGACGTCGTGTCGTGCACAAGCACATCTTTCACGATCGCAGCGTCATGGATTCATATCACGGCACCACCATCGTCAGCGTTCGCCGGCAGACTCCCTCCGGCTGGCAGGTGGCCATGGGCGGCGATGGACAGGTCACCCTGGGCCACATCGTGGTCAAGGCATCGGCCCGCAAAGTCCGCAAACTCTACAAGGATCAGGTGTTGGCAGGGTTCGCCGGCGCCACAGCGGACGCCTTCACACTGTTCGAGCGTTTTGAGGCCAAGCTGGAAAAGCACCAGGGCAACCTCACACGCGCTGCAGTTGAATTGACGCGCGACTGGCGCACCGATCGCGTGCTGCGCAAGCTGGAAGCCATGCTGGCCGTGGCAGACCGCGAAACCTCATTGATCATCACAGGCAACGGCGACGTACTGGAGCCCGAACACAGCATCATCGCCATCGGATCAGGCGGTGCTTATGCCCAAGCAGCCGCTCGCGCGCTTGCCGCCAACACCGACCTGCCACCCGCAGACATGGTCAAGAAATCGCTGGAGATCGCAGGCGACCTCTGCATCTACACCAACCAGAATCACACGATTGTGTCGCTGGACTGAACGAACATGAGCATGACACCCCAAGACATCGTCAGCGAACTCGATCGCCACATCGTCGGCCAACGAGAAGCCAAACGCGCCGTTGCCATCGCCCTGCGCAACCGCTGGCGCCGCCAGCAGGTGGATGACAAGCTGCGCGGCGAGATCACCCCCAAGAACATTCTGATGATCGGCCCGACAGGCGTGGGCAAGACCGAGATCGCCCGCCGCCTGGCCAAGCTGGCTGACGCACCCTTCATCAAGGTTGAAGCCACCAAGTTCACGGAAGTGGGCTATGTGGGCAAGGACGTAGACACCATCATCCGCGACCTGGTCGAGTCGGCCGTCAAGCAGGAGCGTGCGCACCAGATGCAGGCTCAGCGCGTGAAGGCAGAGGATGCCGCCGAAGAGCGCCTGCTCGATGTGCTGGTGCCCCCTCCCCGCTCGGAGTTCGGCATCACCCACACGCCATCGACCGACAACACGGCCCGTCAGGTCATGCGCAAGCGCCTGCGCGAAGGCAGCATGGACGACCGAGAAATCGAGATCGAGTTGTCTGACATGAAGACACCGACCGTAGAGATCATGAGCCCAGCCGGCATGGAAGACATGGCAGAGCAACTGCGCGGCATGTTCTCCCAGATGGGACAGAACAAGCGCAAGGCGCGCAAGGTGACCGTGGCAGAGGCCCGCACCCAACTCATCGAAGAAGAAGCCGCCAGGCTGCTCAACGACGAGGACATCAAGACCCTCGCATTGGAACGCGCTGAGCAAAACGGCATCGTGTTCATCGACGAAATCGACAAGGTCGCCAGCCGGGCCGAGGGCAACGGTGCGGAAGTGTCGCGCCAAGGCGTGCAACGCGATCTGCTGCCGCTGGTCGAAGGCACCACGGTCAATACCAAGTACGGCATGGTCAAGACCGACCACATCCTGTTCATCGCATCAGGCGCCTTCCACCTCAGCCGCCCCAGCGACCTCATCCCTGAGTTGCAAGGTCGCTTCCCGATCCGGGTGGAACTCTCTTCGCTGGCTGTCGAGGACTTCGAAGCCATCCTCACGCAGCCATCGGCCAGCCTGATCAAGCAGTATCAGGCACTGCTCTCGGCAGAAGGCGTCACGCTGGACTTCACGCCCGAAGCGATTCGCCGCCTGGCGCAGATCGCATTCGAGGTCAACGAGCGCACCGAAAACATCGGCGCACGGAGGCTGGCAACCGTGATGGAACGGCTTCTGGACGAACTTTCCTTCAATGCGCCAGATCTGTCTGGCCAGACGCACACGGTCGATGTTGACGAGGTGGATCGCCGCCTGGGTGAACTGGCCCGCAACGAGGATCTGTCGCGGTTCATCCTTTGATCAGCTTGCCTCTCAGGTGGCGTTGGCAGCGACGGTGCACGTGGCAGCCAGCGTCAGCAAACCTTCGAAGATGAGGTTCTCAACCACGCTGGTTGGCAACTCGTGCACGTGCGACAGGCGAGAGACCGCCCCGCCCGACATGATCAACAAGGGCTCGCTACCGCACTGCACGCGCAAGCGGCGCAAGCTGCGCTCGATGGCCCCGGCAATGGCATCCGTACCGCCGCTCATCAAGGCATCGCTGGTATTGGTCGGGAAGTCGCGAACCTCGCCCGTTGGCACCTTCAAGCCAGCCGTGCCGCTTTCGAGTGCGCGGTACATCAGACCAAATCCAGGCAGGATCAAGCCGCCCAGGAAGCGCCCCTTCTGATCCACGGCATCCACTGTCACAGCCGTACCCACCATCACGGCCAGCACAGCCGGAGGATGTTCTGGCGAATGCTGCAGTGCGCGCTGACGCGCACCGATGATGGCCGCCCAGCGGTCAGAGCCCAGACGCTGCGGGTGCTCATAGCCATTGGTAACGCCAGCGGCCTGGGCGCTGGATGACAGCCAACGTGGCGCCAGCCCCCAGCCTTCGATCAACTGCTCCTCGACGCGCTTCTTGATGGCCTCACCAGCCACCACGCAACCCAACATGCCCTGGGGCTTGTGCATCAGGTTCTTCCAGTGCAATTCCCAGAGGTAGTCGATGTCTTCCAGCACCACCGCACCATGCGCCAGCAATTCGGCATCAGGTGATGGCTGGGCATACAAGCCCCATTTCAGACGGGTGTTACCAATATCGATGACCAGGAAAGACATGCACGAATCTCTTGAGAGAGGAACACCCCGGGGGACTGGATGGCTGGCATTGTCGCTGCAATACGCCGCCAGAATCGTTGCCGCAGTGCAGCAATATCGCCACGACCTAGAGAGAACTACTTATTGAGGGGGGACATCAAGTTGGGAAGTTCGGATATTGTGCGATCCGAAACGCGGCAGTTATCGGACACCGACCAGCTAACGCGTCAACAGACTGACCATTCGGAATCTCGGAGATAGCCATGAAGTCATTCACACGCAAGCTGATTTTGTCGACCATTGTGGCCGCCGCACTGCCGGCCTGGGCCGCCCTCGACGTCAAGGGCGCCAAGTTCAACGACACCTACCAACTCGCCAACCAGCCCCTGCAACTCAACGGTGCGGGCGTGCGCGTGAAGGTCATTGTGGATGTGTACGCAGCGGGTTTGTATGTGGCCAAGAAAGAACACTCGGCCAGTGCCCTGCTGAACCAAAGCGGCCCCAAAAGCATGCAGATCGTACTGCTGCGCGATTTGACCGGCGAGGATTTTGCCGACGCCATGATCAAGGGCTTCAAGAAGAACAACAGCGACAACGAAATCGCCCGATTCCAGGCCAAACTCGATGAAATCCGCGCCCAGATGATGGCTTTTGGCCAGGTCAAAAAGGGCACGACTGTTCGGATCGATAACACACCTGGAAGCGGAACCCGCGTGCTCGTGGACGGCGTTCAAAAGGGTACGGAAATCGCCGGCGATGACTTCTACGCGGCCTTGCTGCGCATCTGGTTGGGCAACTCCCCAGTTGACTCCGACCTGAAGGATGCGTTGCTGGGTGCACGGTAAGCAATCGTTACGGCATTCACGTGACGAAATTGGCGAGTTCCGGGCTAGCCCGGCTTGCCAAAGCTGGATATCCGGCCGATAAGATGATCATGCGTAATGGGGTCACCCCACCATGATCGACAAAGCCCTACCCTCACTGCGAGCCTGGACCGACGCCTTCAGCCGCGTCCAGATCCCGGTGCTGCCCGGCTCCGTGGCCGAGCTCAATCAGTTGCGCACGATCGAAGAAACCAAGGGCACGGTTGATGCGCACACGCTGGCCGAAGGTTTGTCCAACGACCCCCTGATGACGCTGAAGGTGCTGGTGCATGTTTCGCGCTACTGCACGCGGCTGAGCGTGGAACCGCCGGAAACACTGGTTGGGGCCATCGTGATGCAAGGCATCACCCCATTCTTCAAGGCCTTCAAAGATACGACCACCGTCCTGGAATGGCTACATGAACAGCCTGATGCATTGAGTGGCCTGATCAAGGTCATCACGCGGGCTCGGCGTGCGGCCCACTTTGCCATGGGCTTTGCCTTGAGGCGCCAGGACGAAGACGCGACGGTGATCCAGGAAGCCGCGTTGCTGCACGATTTCACGGAAATGCTGCTGTGGTGCCATGCGCCGAAGCTGGCACTGGAAATCGCCACGCGACAAAAGGCGGATTACACCATTCGCTCCGTGGATATTCAGCGCGAAGTACTAGGCATCGAACTGGGCGACCTGTCTCAGGAGTTGATGCGCCTGTGGCAGTTGCCCTATTTGCTCATCAAGTGCACCGATGACCATAACGCTGCAGACCCCAAGATCCGCAGTGTGATGCTAGGCGTGCGCATTGCGCGCCATACGCAATACGGCTGGGAAGATCAGCATGCACTCGCCGCTTTGCCGGACGATGTCAACGAAGTGGCCAAGCTGCTCAACCTCTCCTACGACGCCGCCTACAGACTGCTGCAAGGCTTCGACAACTGAGGTCGACCAGATCGACCTCACCCCCTCGAGCGCTCAATCAATGAATGCTGATTGACGAACGCATCGCGCTCACGGCACCCGCCCCGAATGCAGCGCCAAAACGCTTGGCCAAACGCTCGGCCAGGTTTTCCTTCTGGGTGTAGTCGATGATGTCTTCAGCCTTGACCACATCACGCGCAACCTGATCCAGGCTACCCAAGTGATCGGCCAGCCCCAGCTCCATGGCCTGCTGCCCATTCCAGAACAAGCCAGAGAATGTTTCCGGCGTTTCCTTCAGGCGCTTGCCACGCCCCTGGCGCACGACCTGGATGAACTGCTGGTGGATCTGATCGAGCATGGCTTGCGCAAACGCTTCGTGCTGCGGGTTACGCGCAGAAAACGGATCCAGCATGCCCTTGTTGGCGCCTGCCGTCATCAGGCGGCGCTCCACGCCCACCTTGTCCATGATGCCGGTGAAGCCAAAACCATCCATCAGCACGCCAATAGAGCCCACCATCGAGGCCTTGTCCACAAAAATCTGGTCTGCAGACACGGCGATGTAGTAGGCCGCTGAAGCACACATCTCTTCACAGATCGCATAGACCTTCTTCTTGTGCAAAGCCTTCAGGCGACGAACTTCGTCATTGACCAGGCCAGCCTGAACAGGGCTGCCGCCAGGCGAGTTGATGCGCAACACAACGGCCTGAGCACCAGCGTCTTCGAAGGCACTGCGCAAGGCCGCCAGCAGATTGTCGGCATTGGCCTCAGTGTCAGCACCGATTTCACCACGCACCTCAACCAAAGCGGTATGCGGCGTCACAGGTGATTTGGCCGAAGGCACGTTCTGGATGGTGGCCCAGATCATCGTGGCAGCCACACCAATCCAAACAATGCGCCAGAACCAGCGCCAGCGCTGCTCGCGACGCTGCTGATCGAGGTATGCACGCGCAAACTGATTCAGCAGGGTGTTCTGGGTCGCGGACAGGTTGTCCGACGAAGAAGGATCGACAGCGCTCATGAGCAGGCTCGGTTGAATGAATAAGGATCAGAACAAAGGCTGAAAACGTTCCGTAGGATACCAATAGACCTGCCCGGCGTTTTCAACAAGCCGGATGGCCTGCAAGCGGGCACCTCGGCAAGGGCCGCTGACGCACTGCCCGTTGGGCGGATCGTACAGGGCGCCGTGAATGGGACAGACGATGAAACGCTTGTCCATATCCAGAAACTTGCCGGGTTGCCAGTCCATTTCTGCCGGCACATGGGCGCAGCGGTTCAGATACGCCACGGGCACCTTCTCGTAACGCAAGGCAAACGCGGGTGCGGTCTGCCCCCATTCCAGCACATCAAAGGTCACTGCGTCGCCGGATTCCTGCAAGGCATCGGAGTCACACAAGAACTGTGGCTCCAGATTCAATTCAGGCATGGCGACTCAACCAGTCGTGCAACTCGGCCATCGTGTGCGCCACAAATCGGGTCGGGTAATCCGCGAAGGCGGCAGGCTCATGCGCCCCGAAGCTCACGGCCACACTGTGCGTGCCGGCGTTGACGGCCAGTTGCAGATCATGCGTGGTGTCGCCGATCATCAAGGTGCGCTCTGGCGCCACCCCGAACTCGGCAATCAACTCCTGCAGCATGCGTGGATGCGGTTTGGAGAAGGTTTCATCCGCCGTGCGGGAACCATCGAACAAGCCCACCAACTCCACATGCGCCAAGGCCTCGTTGAGGCCTTCACGCGTCTTGCCGGTGGCCACAGCCAGCCAGTGGTTGCGTTCTTTCAGCGTGGCCAGCAAAGGCAGCACACCGTCGAACAGGCTCAACTCGTGCTGCCGCTTGAAATAGTGATGGCGATAGCGTTGCCCCAATTCAGGCACGCGCTCGGCGGGCAGCGTTGGCGCCACATGGGCCAGTGCATCATGCAGGCCCAGGCCGATCACGTAAGCTGCCTGGGTGCGATCTGGCACAGGCAAACCAAGGTCTTCGCAGGCTGACTGGATGCAACGCACGATCAGCGCGGTGGAGTCATAGAGCGTGCCGTCCCAGTCAAACACGACCAGGTCGTAGGCTCGGGGACGCAAACCGTTATCGGAAGGTTGGACGGCGTTCAAGTGGGCTCCTGTGTTACGGGCATCACTTTACTTGGAGGCCAATGCCACCGCACTCAGTGCGGACAGCAAGGTGTCGCATTCCGGCGGCAAAGGCGCCTCCAGCACGATGTCATCGCCCGTCACGGGGTGCGGCAGACGCAGGTAACGCGCGTGCAGGAACATCCGCTCAAACCGGCCGTCATGGAGCCTGGCACGGTTCACGCCAGGCAAGGCATCGGCCGCTACGCCGCGGGCCAAGGCCTTGTTGAGGGCAAAATCGCCATATTTTTCGTCGCCCACGATCGGATGACCTTCGTGCGACAGGTGCACGCGAATCTGGTGAGTCCGCCCCGTCTTGATCGTCACGTCCAGCAGGCTGTAGCCCTCATATCGTTGCAGCACCTTGACCAGGGTGATGGAACGGCGCCCCTCGTCATCGTCGCCCTTGACCGCCTTCACGCGGCGCTCGCCATCGGCCGTCAGGAATTTATGCAAGGCCACATCGATCACTTTCTTGCGATCCGGCCAGTCGCCAATCACGAGCGCGGCGTAGGTCTTGTGGGCCTGACGATGACGGAAGAAATCCTGCAAGGCGACCAGCGCGCTGCGCTTTTTGGCAATCAGCAGGATGCCGGAGGTTTCCTTGTCCAGGCGGTGCACCAACTCCAGAAAGCGCGACTCGGGCCGTGCGCGGCGCAATTGTTCGATCACGCCAAAGCTCACGCCGCTGCCACCGTGCACGGCCACACCCGCAGGCTTGTTGATCGCCATCAGGTGCTCGTCTTCATACAAGACAGGAAATTCGCGAGCGGGTACGGCGGCGGCCTTGGCCTCGTCTTTTTCTGCCAGACGCAGAGGCGGCACACGAATGTCGTCCCCGAGTGCCAGCTTGGTCTCGGCCGATGCCCGCCCCTTGTTGACCCGCACCTCGCCACTGCGGATGATGCGGTAGACCAAGGTCTTGGGCGCGCCTTTGAGCACCTTGATGAGGAAGTTGTCCAGGCGCTGACCGGCACCACCTTCGTCAACGACGATGTGCTGCACCTGCGCAACAGCGGGCACCAGGGCTTTCACTGAGGCGACGGGGGCCACGGGCGACTTCGTCGGGGTCTTGCGCGCGCCAGACACCCCCGTTGGGGGCTTGACCTTGCCGGACGGCTGTGTTTTCGCGGCCATTTTGGACCGGCGGGGTGCAGATTTCGCACCTATAATGGGCTGAGCCACGTTATGAAATGTTTGTTTGTTGATATGGCCTGTGCTCGTGTCGGCAACAAATAGCAAGGTCAAACCTCATTTTACCTTTTGAGCAGGTTTGGCGGCGCGCATAACAAGGCAAGGCGGGGAGTCCCGCCAAATTGATGGTGATGCAGCATGGTCTGCCAGCCGGAAGAAACCACCCAAGGTGTGGTTTTGCCTGCGGGAAGTCCGTGTCAGAGCCAACGTTGAAAGAACCACGATTCAAGGTTTATTGGATTCCAGCGTCGAGCGTGCCTTCCAGGCATCTGCAAGCCGCTGGGGTCTGCGTCGAGTGACTGCCCACGTGCCCCGGCCTACCACGCTCCCCAACCGCCCCGCCTGCTCGCAGGCCGCCTTCTGCTTGCCGATTCGCGCAAGGGAAGTCGGCGCGCTGCGCCGTGCCGCGTTCGGGTTCCAGCGTGATGGTGCCCCTTCCCCCGCTTCGTTGACCAGGTTGATAGCGCCAGACGCGCATGAGGCAACCGGCATGAAGTGGCGGCAGGTTCGTGTCCAAGTCTCGGCGCGCGCGCCCCTGCTGACAGAACGCCTCTCGCGTCACTGACAGACCACGGCAATTCCTTCGGTTCCACATCGTTGCTCGTGCATGAACGCTGCCCCGACCTGAAAAGGCCGAGGTGAGTGGAGGCTTTTCCGGCGCCATCCCGGAGGGGCCTCGATACGATCTGTGGAGACCACATGAAGCGCATGCTGATCAACGCCACGCAGCCGGAAGAACGGCGCCTGGCGATCGTTGACGGGCAAAAACTGCTCGACTTCGAAACCGAAATCGAAGGCCGCGAACAACGCAAAGGCAACATCTACAAAGCCGTCGTTACCCGCGTCGAACCCTCTCTGGAAGCCTGTTTCGTCGATTACGGCGAAGAACGTCATGGCTTCCTGCCGTTCAAGGAAATCTCGCGCCAGTACTTCAAGGAAGGCGTTGAAGTCCGCTCGGCCCGCATTCAGGACGTGATCAAGGAAGGGCAGGAACTGCTCGTCCAGGTCGAAAAGGAAGAACGCGGCAACAAGGGCGCAGCCCTGACCACCTTCGTTTCTCTGGCTGGCCGTTATCTGGTTCTGATGCCCAACAACCCCCGTGGCGGTGGCGTGAGCCGTCGCATCGAGGGTGACGAGCGCGAAGAGCTGAAAGAAGCCATGGATCAGCTCGAATACCCCAAGGGTATGAGCCTGATCGCCCGCACCGCCGGCATTGGCCGCTCCGCTGCTGAACTGCAGTGGGACCTGAACTACATGCTCAAGCTGTGGACGGCCATTGATGAGGCTTCCGGTGCCGGCAAGGGTGCCTACCTGATTTATCAGGAATCGTCTCTGGTGATCCGCGCCATCCGCGATTACTTCACCGCAGACATTGGCGAAATCCTGATCGACACGGACGACATCTACGAGCAGGCCAAGCAGTTCATGCTGCACGTCATGCCGGATCAGGCGAACCGCGTGAAGCGCTACCGCGATGACGCGGCCCTGTTCGCCCGCTTCCAGATCGAGCATCAGATTGAAACGGCTTTCAGCCGCACGGTGAACCTGCCCTCCGGCGGCGCCATCGTGATCGACCACACCGAAGCCCTGGTTTCGGTGGACGTGAACTCGGCGCGCGCCACCCGTGGCAGCGACATCGAGGAAACAGCCTTCCGCACCAATCTGGAAGCGGCTGACGAAATCGCCCGCCAGATGCGCCTGCGCGACCTGGGTGGCCTGATCGTCATGGACTTCATCGACATGGAGGAGTCCAAGAATCGCCGCGAGGTCGAACAGCGCCTGCGCGACGCCCTGCGTTTTGACCGCGCCCGTGTGCAGTTCAGCTCGATCTCCAAGTTCGGCCTGCTGGAAATGTCGCGCCAACGCCTGCGCCCCGCGCTGAGCGAAGGTTCGCACATCACCTGCCCACGTTGCAACGGCACCGGCCACATCCGCGATACCGAATCCTCGGCGCTGCAGATCCTGCGCATCATCCAGGAAGAGTCCATGAAGGACAACACGGCTGCCGTGCACGTTCAAGTGCCGGTGGAAGTGACCTCCTTCCTGCTCAACGAGAAGCGCACCGAGATCACCAAGATCGAACTCAAGCAGCGCGTGACCGTGCTGCTGGTGCCCAACAAGCACCTCGACACGCCGAACTACAAGCTTGAGCGCCTGCGCCATGACGATCCTCGCCTGGAAAACATCCAGGCCAGCTACTCGATGATCGAGGAGCCGGACGAGGAAGTCGGCATCACCCGCCGCGAAAAGGCCAAGCCCAAGCAGGAGCCCGTGATCAAGGGCGTGCTGCCCGATCAGCCCGCACCTGTGGCCGTCACCAAGCCGGATCACGATCACCCGGCCGTTGCCACGGCCATGGTGCCTGCACACGCGCCGGCTCCTGCGGCAGTTGCTCCGGCGCCCGCTTCTTCGGGCGGCTTCTTTGGCTGGCTCAAGCGCCTGTTCGGTGGCGGAGAAACGCCCGCCCCAGCGGCCGCACCAGCTCCTGCAACAGCACCCGCAGCACCTGCCGAGGACACCAAGGAAGGTGGCAAGGGTCAAGGCCGCGGCCGTCGTGACGGTCAACGTCGTGGCGAGCGTGGCGGTGAACGAGGAGAACGCGGCGGCGAGCGCAACGGCGAGCGCCGTGAACGTGGCGAACGCGGTGACAAGGCAGAACGCGGCGAAGCCCGCGAAGGCCGTGGCCGTCGTCAGGGCCGTGAAGAACGCGCCCCTAACGCTGAGGGCGCAGACAATAACAACCGCAACGAAGACGGCAACAACAACCGCGGCGAAGGTCGCCGCGGTCGTGGTGGCCGTGGTGGCGAGCGCAACGGTGAGCGTCCGGTGATCAACCGCGAAGCCATCGCAGCCGAAGCCGCAGCAATTGGCCAAGCCTCTGCTGCAGCCGCCGAACAGCAAGGTCTGGTGGATCTGCCAGGCGCTCAAGCTGCAGCGGAAGGCGAGCAACGCGAAGGCGGTCGTCGCCGTCGTCGTGGAGGTCGCGGTCGTGGCGAGCGCGAAGAAGGCCAGGCACAACTGGAAGGCGCGGACCAAGCCGAAGCCACAGCCAATGACACCGCCGAGGGCAATACCCCTGCTGAAGGCAGTGAGCCAGGCGCAGAGGGTGAAGGTCAGGAAGGTGGCCGCCGTCGCCGTGGACGCGGTGATCGTGCCCGTCGCGATCGACGCGAGGGTGGCGAAGGTTCGCCAGAAGGCAACGACAACGCTGACACCCAGGCCTCTGCGTTTGCCGACACGCAACCTCAAGCGGACCTGACGAGCGCAGACGACAACGTTGCCATCAACGCGGCAGCGCCGACTGCACCCGCATCCCCCGCCTACGTGGCACCGCAGGCAAGCGTGGCGCCAGCAGAACCGGCACCCGTCGCAGCACAGGCTCCTGTAGCCATGGCCGCACCGGCACCGGCCCCCTTTATCCTGCCAATCAGCGACCTGCAAGCCATTGCCCAGAATGCTGGCCTGGAGTGGGTGAACTCGGATGCTGACAAGATCCGCGCCGTGCAGGAGGCCATTGCAGCCGAACCCAAGCCTGTACACGTACCGCGCGAGCGCAAGCCTGCCGTGGTGCTGGACGAGGGCCCGCTGATTCTTGTTGAGACCCGCAAGGATCTCAGCCAGATCAAACTGCCGTTCGAAAACGCTGCCTGACAGGTTTTCAAACCCACATCAAACCCGGCCATGTGCCGGGTTTTTTCATGCCCAAGTCGATTGAGGGTTTTACCTATACGCAAATGTGTTGACGCATACGTCAATCATGCCATCTAATGTCCGGATCAAAGTTGGAGACCGGCATGCCCCCTCTTTCCGCCGCCGAATCGGCGCGCCCCTGGCCTTCACCATCCACAAACGCCAGAGAGCAAGACCTTCAGTTACCCGTGTTCACAGATTTCATCGCCCCCCCGCTCAAACTGTTCGAAACGGCGTCCCGCCTGGCTGACAAACCTGCGTATTGGGTTCGCGGGGAGCACGACTGGCAGGCCAGCACCTGGCAGGACTATGCGACACAGGTACGCCAGGCGGCCCGATCCCTGCTCGCCCTGGGCGTCGAACATGGCGATGCCGTGGCCATCCTGAGCTTCAATCGCCCGGAATGGTCCGTCACGGCCTATGCGGCCATGAGCATTGGCGCCATTCCCGTCGGGATCTACTGGACCAGCTCCACTGCCGATATCGAATACATCCTGAACCACTGCAAGGCGCCGGTGCTGGTACTGGAGGATGAGGACCGCTTCGCTTGCGTGCAAGACTGTGCCGAGCGACTCAACCATCTCCGCCACATTGTTCAGATCAAGGGCACACCCCAGCACATCGACAACCGGCAGGCCATGACCTGGCAGGACTTCATGGTGCAAGGCCAGGGCAGCAAGGAGGCCGATTACGAACGGCTCATCAACAAGCGTCTGGCCGCCATTCAGCCACACGATACCGGCACCCTGATCTACACCTCAGGCACCACAGGCCCGTCCAAAGCCGTGATGCTCAGCCAAGGCAACCTCTGGTGGGTGGCCAACGCGATGGGAGATCTCTTCCACGTCGATGAAAACGACCGCATGATTTCCTACCTGCCGCTGGCTCACATTGCCGAGCAGATGGCCACCATGCACAACCAGGTCTACGGCGGTTTTGCCGTGTACTTTGCCCAGAGCATCGAGAAACTGGGCGATCACCTCAAGGAGGTCAAGCCCACGATCTTCTTTGGCGTGCCTCGTGTGTGGGAAAAGATGCAGGTGGCCATTGAGGCCAAACTGGCACAGGCCACAGGCTTCAAGGCGCAGCTTGCCAAGTGGGCCTTGCAAGTGGGTCAACGCTGGAACATGCAGGATCTGGCCGGCCTGCAGCCCAGCCTCTGGCTGACACTGCAAAAGAACCTGGCCAACAAGCTGATCTACAAAAAAGTGCAGGAAGCGTTGGGCTTCGATCAGGCGCGCCTGCTGGTGACGGCCGCCGCGCCGATCTCACCAGAGAGCCTGCGCTTCTTCACGGGCCTGAACATCCATGTACGAGAAGGCTATGGGCAATCTGAAGCCTGCGGCCCCTCCACATTGAGCCTGCCTGGCCAGACCAAGATTGGTGCAGTAGGCAAGGCCTTGCCTGGCACCGAGATACGTGCAGCTGAAGATGGCGAGCTGCTGATACGCGGCCCGCATATTTTCCATGGCTACATGGGTCAGCCGGCAGCCACCGCTCAGACCATCGTGGATGACTGGCTGTTGACCGGCGACCTGGGGCATGTCGATGAAGACGGCTATGTCTACATCACAGGCCGCAAGAAGG
Organism: Aquabacterium sp.; assembly: GCF_004297345.1. Lineage (GTDB taxonomy): Bacteria > Pseudomonadota > Gammaproteobacteria > Burkholderiales > Burkholderiaceae_C > Aquabacterium. Next base: position 15,010 of record NZ_SCTN01000395.1, read on the forward strand.
ACCTGATCATCACCTCGGGCGGCAAGAACATCTCGCCGGCCAACATCGAGGCGTCGTTGATGGACAGCCACCTGATCGAATACGCCGTGGTCTGTGGAGATGGGCGGAACTACCTCACTGCCCTGCTCACGTTGGAAACACAAGGCCTGGTCGATTTCGCCAAAGCGCATGGTTTGCCCGTGACGCCAGATCTGCACAAGCACCCTGCCGTGCAAGCCGCGCTTCAAAAGGCCATCGATCACACCAACGAGTTGCAGGCCCGTGTAGCCCAGGTCCGCAAGTTCGCCATCCTGACGGAGCCCTTCAGCATCGAAGGCGGGGAATTGACGCCCACGCTGAAGGTCAAACGCAAGGTTGTTCTGGAGCGGCAACAAGCCTTGATCAACGCGCTCTACGCGAATTGAATCAAGGCTGCGGCATGGCTTCAGCCGCTCAGCGCGGCAGCTTCGACAAGGCCTGCTGATACTGAGGCGAGTGCATCAACTCGTCCCAGGTCAGCGGTGCTGACTGAGGCAAAAGATCCAGGCGGCGCGCCTCGCTGTCGACGCTGGCCACCCAGTCACCGTAGACCAGCGCTTCGGTCAAGCCGTCCAGCAACTCGTCCACAGCCTTGCCGCCATTGAGCGACTGGTTGCACAACAAGACCATGTCGCATCCCGCGTTCAACGCCGCGATGGCACCTTGCGTGTGATTGCCGGCCACGCTGGCGCCTTCCATGCTCAGGTCATCGCTGAAGATCGCACCTGTGAAGCCCATCTGGCCACGCAGGATGTCTTGCAACCACTTGCGAGAGAAGCCGGCAGGCGCTGCATCCACCTTCGGGTAGATCACGTGCGCGGGCATCACGCTGGTCAGCGAGGTGCTCATCCACTCATAGGGCTTGGCGTCGTCGGCCAGGATGGCCTTGAGGCTACGCTTGTCCACGGGCACGTCCACGTGCGAATCCGCCTTGACGAAACCGTGCCCCGGGAAATGCTTGCCGCAGTTGGCCATACCGGCCAGCAACAAACCATGCATCACGCTCTTGGCCAGGATGGACACCACACGCGGATCCTTGTGGAAGGCGCGATCGCCGATGACGCCGCTTTCACCCCAGTCCAGGTCCAGCACAGGTGTAAAGGTCAAATCCACACAGCAGGCGCGCAATTCACTGGCCAGAACATAACCGCAGGCCGTGGCCGCATCGGTGGCCGCCAGCGCGCCAGCGCCCTGCCCGCCTTTGCCGTCGTTCATCCACATCTCGCCCAGACTGCGCATGGCCGGCACCTGCGTGAAGCCATTGGTGCGAAAGCGCTGCACGCGGCCGCCTTCGTGGTCCACGCAGATCAGCACATCAGGGCGGATGGACTTGATCTCGGCACACAAGGACGTCAACTGAGCACGACTGGCCCAATTGCGCGAAAACAGGATCAGACCACCGGTGAGTGGATGCGCCAGACGGCGACGGTCATCATCATTGAGGCTCAGACCTTCGATATCGATCACCACCGGCGAATGCTCAATGGTCTCGACATTGAGTTCTTGATGATGCGCCTGGCCGCGTTTGCTTTTCTTGCTCATGGATGATTGGTTCGTGTAAGAGGTGTTCAGACTGAGGCGGCCTGGCGGCGAGCGATGATGGATTCAGCCTTGAAGTCGGCAATGGCTTCGCGCAAGCCTACAAACAGGGCGTGCCCCATCAAGGCGTGACCGATGTGAAGTTCGCTCACATCAGGCAAGGCCGCCACCAGCGCTGTGCTGCTGACCTGCCCCGGCTTGACCTTCTCATCGCCAACAGGCAGGTTCTGTGTCAAGGCCAGGCCATGGCCGGCATGCGTGCGCAAACCCAGACTGCGCCCCAGTTTGAGCCCCGCTTTGAGGCGTTCCAGCTCATGCGCCAGCAAGGCCGCATCACCATCCCACCAGGCATTGGCCAGCGCACCGGTATGCAGTTCGATGCACGGTGCGCCCACTTCTGCCGCCGCTTCGATCTGCGCAGGATCGGCGCCAATGAACAGGGAGACGCGGCAACCTGCCTGGGCCAGGCGCGCGCAAGCATCCTGCATGCGGCTGCGTTGGCCCAGCACATCCAGGCCACCCTCCGTGGTGATTTCCTGACGCCGCTCAGGCACCAGGCACACATGCTCAGGCGCTGTCCGCTCGATGATGTCAAGCATCTCATCCGTCACGGCGGCCTCGAAGTTCAGAGGCACCGACAGATGCGCCTTCAAGCGCACCACATCTTCATCGCGGATGTGGCGGCGGTCTTCGCGCAGGTGGAAGGTGATGATGTCCGCGCCAGCCTCCACCGCCAGCAAGGCTGCGGCGACGGGGTCCGGGAAGCGACCACCACGCGCATTGCGCACCGTGGCGATGTGGTCAATGTTGACGCCCAGCAAAGGCGCGTCCACGGCGGTCAATTGAGAGCCCGAGAATGTCATGGTTGTTGAAGCTCCATCATGAGCTGGCGCGTGCGCAGCGTCTGGGAACCGAGATGATAGTGAATCAAGGTGCGCAAGAGGGCTTTGAGTTCACTCAAAGCTGGCATGCAGGCCGCCATCAACGAGGGAATGGCGGTTTGAAGCGACAAGGCGTGCTCGATGTCGATCAGCACCTGACCGTCCAGCACAATGGGCCCTGCCTGTGGCTCACCCATCCATGCTGCCTCACGCACGCCCAGCTCGGGATGCAATTCATACAGCCGCCCAGGCACAACGGCATGCGCCGCCACCGTTTCAGCCGACATCTGAGGCAAGTGCCCCAACTGGCGCAACAAGGTCAGCTCGAATGCCCTTAACGAAGCTTGCAGCAAGGCTGGATCACCCATGGCTTGCAAGGTTTGGGCATAGGCATCAAACAGCGCGGGATGCGGGTCATGCCGCACCATCAGGCGCAGCAGCAACTCATTGAGATAGAAGCCCGGCAACAAGGCGGCACCGCCCGGCCAGGCAGGCCCTCCGGCCCATTCGGCCTGGCGCAGCAACCACACCTCGGCATCTTCCGAACGCTTGGCCCCAAAGCCCAGGGTGAGCCGCTGAAACGGCATCAACACAGGACGCAGTTGCGAATACGGGCGCTTGGCACCTTTGGCCACCGCAACCACACGGCCGTGATCACGCGTGAACAAATCCAGAATCAGGCTGGATTCGCTCCAGTCGTGGCTGTGCAGCACATAGGCCGCCGAACCGGGACGTTGGGCTGCGCGCGCCACTGCGCCTTACTCGTAGCCGTAGGTGCGCAGGCGGGTTTCGTCGTCAGCCCAGCCCGAGCGCACTTTGACCCAGATTTCCAGGAACACTTTGGTGCCCAGCAGGCGCTCCAGTTCCGTCCGCGCTTCGGTACCAATGCGCTTGAGGCGCTCGCCCTTGTCGCCAATGATCATGCCCTTGTGCTGCTCGCGCTCGGCAATGATGGTGGCAGCGATCTTCACCAGGCCTGTGGACTTGGACTTGCCTGGCGTTGGAGGCTCTTCCACATACTGATCGATCACCACGGTCGAGGTGTAAGGCAGCTCATCGCCCGTCAGTCGGAACAGCTTTTCCCGGATGATCTCGCTGGCCATGAAGCGGTCCGTGCGATCGGTCAGCGCCTCCTGGTCATACCACCAGCCCTGCTCAGGCAGATAGGGACGCACGATGCCCAGCAGACGCTTGGTATCAGCCTCCTTCTGGGCCGACAGCGGCACGAACTCTGTGAAGGTATGGTGCTCCTGCAAGCTCTGCAACCAAGGGAACAGGTCTTCACGACGATGCACCAGATCCAGCTTGTTGGCAACGAGCAGCACAGGCTTTTCCTTGGGCAACAAGGCCGCCACCTTGGCATCATCCGGGCCAAACTTGCCGGCCTCGACCAGGAACAGCACCACATCCACATCCGACAAGGTGGACTGCACCGTCTTGTTCAGATTGCGGTTGAGGGCCGCTGTGCCACGCACGGTATGGCGGGTCTGGAAGCCAGGCGTATCCACAAACACAAACTGCGTATCCGCTTCGGTGCAGATGCCGGTGATGCGATGGCGTGTGGTCTGCGCCTTGCGCGAAGTGATCGACACCTTCTGCCCCACCAGCGCGTTCATCAGGGTGGACTTGCCCACATTGGGCCGCCCGACGATGGCGACCAGACCGCAACGTTGCTGCTCAGGCGGCACCTGCTGCTCGCCACCATTGGTCTTGGCCATGGACAGCTTGGACAACATGGCGTCCAGATCAGGGTTGGCGCTGTCAGCGGCCTTGGATTTCGGTGCGGGCTTTGCTTTGGGCTTCGGCGTGGCTTTGGGCTTCGGCGTGGCTTTGGGCTTCGGCGTGGCTTTGGGCGTGGACGTCGCTTTGGGCTGAGCGCTGGATGAATCAGTAGGCTTCTTCGGCATGGCGGTATGGAATGAGGTTGTTCGAGCGATGCGTCAGATGCGCTTTTTCTTGACCACTACTGTGGCCTTGCCTGCCTTGGGCAGGTCCGTGGACTGGGTCGATTGCAAGCGCGCCAACACAGCTTGTGCGGCGGCCTGCTCGGCAGCTCGCCGAGACAGGCCTTCGCCTGTAACGGTCATATTCAGGTCCGGCAAGGCGCATGCCACGATGAAGGTTTGCTCATGCGCCTTGCCTATTGTTTCAACGATCGAGTAGCTTGGTACAGGCATCTTGCGCCCCTGCAGCCACTCCTGCAAGGCGGTCTTGGCATCCTTGCTCCAGCCTTCCATCGTGGATTCCACCACCATGGGCTCAAAGAGCCTCAAGACCAGATCGCGAGCGGCATCATGCCCCGCATCCAGATACACCGCACCGATGATGGCCTCCAAGGCATCCGCCAAAATGGACGGACGCTGCGCGCCGCCCCCCTTGGCTTCCCCCTCGCTCAGGCGCATGACTTCAGGCAGACCAATTTGCTGCGCCAGCTTGTGCAGCATGTCCTGGCGCACAAGATGGGCCCGCACACGGGTCAAGTCCCCCTCATCGCTGCGATCGAACTGCTTGTACAGCAAGGCCGACACGCCCAGGTTCAGCACAGCATCCCCCAGAAACTCCAGGCGCTCGTAATGATCGGCACCAAAGCTCTTGTGGGTCACAGCTCGCGCCAGCAATCGAGCATCAGAAAAGACACAGCCAAGCCGCTGCTGCAAGGCCTGCAAAGCAGGCGTCAGTACAGCGGCCTGACCTTCGGGATGGTTGCGCTTGGAAGTACTTGCCATCAAAACAAAGCGGGCCTGAACTCAGGCCCGTGAAAAGAAATTTGCCAATAAGCCCGACTCACTTTGAGCGTCCGTCGAACTTCAGCAGCAGATAAACGGGCGGAATCAATTCAATTTCCCTGTCATAAGCAAACTTGATGACCACCTTGTCGTCCTCTTTGCTGATCTCCAGATCCTTGGCCGTGATGGAGGTCACGCCGTACTCGATCTGCAGAGACCGATCAAAAGACGCGCGGATCTCGGCAATTGTGCTGCCGCCCTCATGCGCAGCCTTGTTGACCATACCTTGAATGGTGCGGTACTCGGTCACAGCCGGAAACACCTTCATCAGCACCAAGGCAAAGGAAGAAATCAACACGGCCCAGAACAGCAGGCCGATCAAGGTAATGCCCGACTGCGCCGATGGCGAACGACGGGAGAAAGAAGAACGAGACGGCACGTTCATCATGACTGTCCTGGCTTATTGAAAGAAACCGATGCGCTTGAAGTCGCCGAAGTTCATCCAGATCACGAAGGCCTTGCCCACGATGTTTTCATCAGGCACAAAACCCCAGAAGCGAGAATCCAGAGAATTATCGCGATTGTCGCCCATCATGAAATAGTGCCCGGCCGGCACCTTGCAGATCACACCTTCACCACTGTAGCGACAGTTCTCGCGACCAGGGAAGTCTTCAACCGCTTGCTGAGGGATAAAAGCCGGGCGGCTCTTGTCCTCGATCACGCTGTGCTTCATGGTCACCAGGTTTTCCATGTAGCGCGAGTAGTAGCGCAGGCTGTCTTCATCATAGAACTCGGCCAAGGCCGTTTTCTCGATGGGCTTGCCATTGATGGTCAGGCTCTTGTTGATGTAGGCGATCTCGTCACCCGGCACGCCGATCACGCGCTTGATGTAATCCAGGCTGGGATTGACGGGATAACGGAACACCATCACGTCACCACGCTGAGGCTCGTGGTTGGCGATGATCTTCTTGTTGATCACGGGCAGGCGGATACCGTAGTGGTACTTGTTGACCAGGATGAGGTCACCCACCAGCAGCGTCGGGATCATCGAGCCAGACGGGATCTTGAAGGGCTCGAACAGGAAGGAGCGCATCAGGAACACGGCGCAGATGACAGGGAACAAACCTGCCGTCCAGTCCAGCCACCAAGGCTGCATCAGCAACTTGTCGCGCGCTTGCGCCACATTGCCATCCACCTGGGCGATGCCCTGGCTGGCCAGTTGAGCACGACGCGACTCATCCTCGGCCACCAGTTTGGCAGCAGAGGCTTCACGCTCGGGTTGGAACTTGTAGCGCTCAGCCAGCCAATAAGCCAGCGTGACCAGCGTCAGCACAAACAGCAGCAGCGAGAAGTTGCCCTGCCATTGGCCAACGTACCAGCCGCCCAAATACGCCACCAGGGCGGCGTACAACACACCAGTGATCAAATTCATCAATCGTCCACTTGAAGGATGGCCAGGAACGCTTCTTGTGGCACCTCGACGGAGCCAACCTGCTTCATGCGCTTTTTACCGGCCTTTTGTTTTTCGAGCAGTTTCTTCTTACGGGTGATATCACCGCCATAACATTTTGCCAGCACGTTCTTGCGCAGGGCCTTGATGTTCTCGCGAGCGATGATGTTGCCGCCAATGGCAGCCTGAATCGCCACGTCGTACATCTGGCGCGGGATCTGTTCGCGCATCTTGGCCGCCACGGCACGGCCGCGATACTGGCTTTGTGCGCGGTGCACGATGATGGACAGCGCGTCCACACGATCGCCGTTGATCATCAGATCGACCTTGACAACATCAGAAGCGCGGTACTCCTTGAACTCGTAGTCCATGGAGGCATAACCGCGCGACACGCTCTTGAGCTTGTCGAAGAAATCCAGCACGATCTCGGCCAGCGGCATCTCATAGGTCAGCATGACCTGGCGGCCGTGATAGGCCATATTGAGTTGCACGCCACGCTTGAGATTGGCCAACGTCATCACCGGGCCGACATAGTCTTGCGGCATGTACAGGTGCACGGTGACGATGGGCTCGCGGATCTCGTTGATCTTGGCGATCTCAGGCATCTTCGATGGGTTCTCCACATCGATGACTTCACCGCCATTCAACTCCACCTGGTAGACCACGCTGGGCGCCGTCGTGATCAGGTCCTGATCAAACTCACGCTCCAGACGCTCCTGCACGATCTCCATGTGCAACAGGCCCAGGAAGCCGCAACGGAAGCCAAAGCCCAGCGCTTGCGAGACTTCAGGCTCATATCGCAACGAAGAATCGTTGAGCTTGAGCTTCTCCAGTGCGTCACGCAACTGGTCGTATTCGCTGGCCTCGGTGGGATACAGGCCGGCAAACACCTGCGGCTGGATTTCCTTGAAACCTGGCAAGGCTTCAGTGGCCGGGCCCGCGTTGTTGGGCAGCTTCTTTTCAACCGTGATGGTGTCACCCACCTTGGCCGCCTGCAGCTCCTTGATGCCAGCGATGATGAAGCCAACCTCACCAGCCTTGAGCGCATCGCGGTTTTCAGACTTGGGCGAGAACACGCCCAGATGCTCGGCTGGGTAGACAGCGTTGGACGCCATCATGCGGATGCGTTCGCCTTTGCGCAACTGGCCATCGACCACGCGCACCAGCATGACCACGCCCACGTAGTTGTCGAACCACGAGTCGATGATCATGGCGCGCAAGGGGCCATCGGCATCACCTTGAGGTGGCGGGATGCGGGCCACGACAGCCTCGAGGATCTCGTCCACGCCCATGCCGGTCTTGGCGGAGCAAGGGATGCCATCGGTGGCATCGATGCCAATCACGTCTTCGATCTCGGCCTTGGCACGATCAGGATCAGCCTGAGGCAGGTCCATCTTGTTGAGCACCGGCACCACTTCCACACCCAGATCAAGCGCGGTGTAGCAGTTGGCCACGGTCTGGGCTTCCACACCCTGGCTTGCGTCCACCACCAGCAAGGCGCCTTCACAAGCGGACAACGAGCGGCTCACTTCATACGAGAAGTCAACGTGGCCCGGTGTGTCGATCAGGTTGAGGTTGTAGACCTGGCCGTCCTTGGCCTTGTATTGCAAGGCCGCCGTCTGGGCCTTGATGGTGATGCCGCGCTCACGCTCGATATCCATCGAGTCGAGAACCTGCGCTTCCATCTCACGGTCGCTCAAGCCACCGCAGCGCTGGATGATGCGATCAGCCAGCGTGGACTTGCCGTGGTCGATGTGGGCAATGATCGAAAAATTACGGATGTGATTCATAAAAAAAAGGCACGTCCAAAGGTGTGACGCGCCTTCCAACAAAAACGTATGGCAACTGCTTGTTGGGCCTTCATTGTATCGAAAAGCCCCACTGAAAAGGCCGCGTCACAGCCATGAACAGGGATGTTGCGGGCATTCCCAAAAACATTATCCACAGGTTATCAACAGCGCGCTGTGGGTAACTTGAGCAAGTTGATTTGCTTCTTGGGGGCGGATTCGCCTGCCTGAGGATTGTATCGGCAATCCCGACGCCACCAGTTCAGTTATCAACAGCAAAATGGCCTGTCGAGCCCATCCAACAACCCTTCATTTCAATCAAGTTTTTGGTGATCTTTTCACCATAAAAAACCCTGATCGGCTGTCGGATACCTATCAGGGTGATCACACCGGGCGGGCGGCAACGCCGCCAAGCCCCTTTGTTTACTTGGTGTTGGGCTGAATCACCACGAACTGCGCCCAGTCTCCGCGCCGGACCAACAGGCTCAGCCGAGGCGTCTTGCCTGCCTTCGCGAGCACCGATTCCAGTTCACTGACACTGTTAACACGCACATTGGCAACGGTCATGAGCACATCACCCGGACGCATGTGAATGCGAGCGGCTGGGCCATCCACGGCCTGCACCAGCACGCCTCCACCGTCTTCACCCAAGGCGCTGCGCTGCTCAGCGCTCAGGTTGGTGACTTTCAAACCCAGCATGGATGTGGCCAGCTTGCCCTCAGAGGTGTCTGCAGGCTCCTTGGCTGCCTGCTTGTCACCAGTCTCCATGTCACCAACCGTGACAGACAACTGCTTGCTGCTACCAAGACGGAACACCTCGATGGACGACTTCGTACCAGGTTTGGTTGCGGCAACCATGCGGCTCAAATCGGATGGTTTCTCAACAGGCTCACCATTGAACTTGGTGATGATGTCCCCTGTCTTGATGCCGGCCTTCTGCGCAGGCGATCCTGCCACCACCCCTTGCACTTGCGCACCCTGCGCCTTCGGCAGACTGATGGATTCCGCGATGTCTTTGGTGACCGGGCCCAAGCGCACGCCAATCAATCCGCGAACAACCTTGCCCCCGCCCTTGAGTTGCTCGACGATCTTCATCGCGTCATCGATCGGGATGGACAGCGAAATGCCCATGTAGCCGCCAGACTCGCTCAGGATCCGGGAGTTGATCCCCACCACCTCGCCACGCATATTGATCAAGGGGCCACCCGAGTTGCCTGGGTTCACGGCCACGTCCGTCTGGAGGAAGCGGATTTCCTCACCCGTGTCACGTGCCTTGGCACTCACGATGCCAGCCGTCACGGTGTTTTCAAGCCCAAAGGGGGTGCCAATGGCCATGACCCACTCGCCCACCTTCAACCGGGCGGCATCACCGATGGCAACGATCGGCAACTTGCTGGCCTCGATCTTGAGCACGGCGACATCAGTGCGCTTGTCAGCACCAATCACTTTGGCCTTGAATTCGCGCTTGTCAGTCAGATTGACATAGACCTCGTCGGCACCGTCCACCACGTGCGCATTGGTCAGCACATAACCGTCCGCACTGAGGATGAAACCCGAGCCGATGCCACGAGGCCGCTCTTCACCCTGCTGCTGCCCCTTGGGCTGGG
>NZ_SCTN01000396.1 GCF_004297345.1 Aquabacterium sp.
CGTGTGGACCGGTCAGCGGTCGATCACGTCGTGAACCCCGAGCGCGGAGACAGCGCTCATGCTAGTGCGCACCATTTCACGAAGGTGAAGACATGAAAAAGGCGCATGGAGTTGACATGCGCCTTTTACAATTTGAGATTGAGAAAGCCTCAGGCGACCGTATTCACGTGATTGCCCATCGTTGCTGTAGGCTTGGAAATATGGGGCTGTGGGCGAGCAGTCGAAGTGGCTTTGGGGGCTTTGTCACCGTCATGGTCGCCATCAGCATCGACCTTGGTTGGCTGAACTGCTTGCGTAGGCGGTGCGCTGGGGCGCGGCATATTCGAAACGCTGGAAACCATGATGTGGATCCACTTGGTGAAGGTATCCAGGTATTCGGTTCATCCGCGGCGTGCTGAAGTTGAGCCTGGGGCTATCTGTGTAAGAACACACTGAGCCAGAACATTTTTTCTTGCCGCCCTGGTCCACCGCCTATCCAGGCAGCGATTTTTCCGCGTCAGACGCACCCGCGATGGGAATGAGGACAGCTACGCTCAAGCCAGTTTGGTTCTCTTCGTCAGAGAACTCCAAGCGGATTTCTGCACCGATGCGGTTGGCAATCGCTTGGACAATGGAAAGACCCAAGCCAGAGCCGATCTGATCGCTGCCCAGTGCGCGGTAGAAAGGGTCAAAAACCCGAGCTCGTTCAGCGATAGGAATTCCTGGCCCAGTGTCTTGGACACGCAGTACGACATGTCCTTGCGCCAAGCTGAACGATAAATCGACTCGACCTCCTGGCGGGGTATAGCGGATGGCGTTGTCGACCAAGTTCTTGACCACAGCAACCACATCCATCTCGCTGACCCACACCAGTGCGTCTTGTGCCCCCTCGACGCCAATGTCGATGTACTTGGCCTCTGCCAGCGGCATGAGGTCCTCCAATACACGGCGATAGATGCCTTGAATGGACACAGGCGACTTTGGCAATTCAGTCGGTGACTGCGCCTTGGCCAAAGTCAGGAGCTGATCCAGCAAGCTTCTGCCGCGTTCAATGCCTTGGCGAAGCACCATCAGTCGCTCAAGCGCCAGGTCAGACATTTCCGTATCCGCCAGCCGCTCTGCTTGCAAAGAGAGGGCCGTTAAAGGAGAACGTAGCTCGTGCGCAGCATCCGCTATGAAGCGGCGCTGGGCATTCATCGACTGATCAACGCGGGCAAGCAGGCGATTGATGGCAACAGCAAACGGGCGCACCTCAATGGGAAGATGTTCTTCTTCCACGGCATGCAACTCCTGCTCGGCACGTTGGTCGACTTCTTTGGACAGTGTGGCAATAGGCCGGAACATCTTGCGAACTAGGTCTGCAACGATCAGCAACAGGATCGGCACGAGAATCAGGAATGGCATGACGGTACGCAAGGCGCTATCACGGGCAATCTCATTGCGGAAACCAGACTCCTGAGCTACAGCAATCCGCTCGCCAACGGTTGTTGTTTTGACCAGCACACGGAACGTCTCACCGCCGGCGTCCAGCGTATGCAAGCCATCAGCCAGTGTCATAGGCAGGGGTAACAATCCGCCATCATCCACGCTCACAAGAGTTGGGTTGCTTTCACCCAAGCGTTGGACGATCACGCGCGATTCTTCATCGCTGTCTTTGAGTCGGCCATCAGTGGATGGATGCTGGGGCAGCAAGCGCTGCCGATCCATCAGTTGTGCCACCTGGCGAAGGACATCATCTTGCAGTTCGTGCGCCTCGTAGAAAGCGGACATGAACGAGAAGACCCCAGCCAGGATGGCAACGACAAGAATGGCCAAAGACAAGGTGAAGGACAGCTTGAGCTGAATAGACTCGTTCAAGCGCTTTTTGAAACCATCCATCCCACGCCCCTGACGTTCTTGATGACCTCGCTGCCGATCTTGCGTCGCAACGCGTGAATCAGATACTCGACCGCATTGCTTTCGACCTCTTCTCCCCAGCCGTAGATTCGATCCTCCAGCTCGCCACGTGACAGGATGGCGCCCGGTCGAACCAGCAAGGCTTGCAGCAGCGCAAACTCACGGTTGGACAGTTGCACCGTGGTGCCGCCATGGGTGGTGGCCGCTCTCGTGGTCGGATCGAGCGACACCATGCCATTGCTCAGAACGGGCGCGGCGCTTCCGCCTTTGCGCCGCAGCACGGCTCGCATCCGCGCGAGCAGTTCAGCCATCTCGAAGGGCTTGAGCACGTAATCGTCGGCGCCACCGTCCAGGCCACGCAGGCGGTCATCAAGGCCATCGCGAGCGGTGATGATGAGCAAAGGAATCGGATTGCTTTTGGTGCGGATGTCGGCCAATACGCTCATGCCGTCCTTACCGGGCAGACCCAGGTCGAGCAGCACCAGGTCATAGTGTTGACAACCCAGCGTTGTGAGGGCAGTCTTTCCGTTCTTAACCCAGTCAGCGGCATAGGAGGCATCTTTCAAGGCGCCTTGGATCGCTTCACCGATCATAGGGTCGTCTTCGATCAGAAGTATCCGCATGCCCCCTCCATTCAATTTTCGTTGTTCAATGCGAGGCCTGGGCTGGCCGTTGCCTGAACACCAGGACGCTGGTCAGGATGAAGGCAAAAAGTGCAGCAGATGCGCTGTAGCGACTCAGCGCCAAACCTCCCGAACTCAGTGGCTTGTCCAAAAAATCGCCGACCACAGCACCCAGCGGGCGCGTCAAGATGAATGCGGCCCAGAACAACAGCGTAGGAGACACGCTGCTCCAGAAGTAGGCCGCCATGGTTAAGGCAAGCAGTCCTCCAAAAACGATGGCAGCACCGGTGTAGCCCAAGCCCATCGTGTCGGCTGTCCAGTCGCCCAGTGCGGTGCCCAAGGTCTGAGAGAACATGATTGTCAACCAGTAGAAGGCTTCAGCTTTGGGCGAACTGACCGTGCTCACCGACACGGAACCCAAAGTGCGATGCCAAACCAAGAGCGAGCCAAGCAGTAAGGCCAGCAGTAAGCTTGAACCGCCTGCGTACCCGATGCCAAGCGAGCGATCTGCAAAATCGGCAAGCGTTGTACCGACCGTGGTGGTGGCAATGATGGTGGTCCAGTACAGGAAGGGGTGGAACCCCTTGGCTTTGATCTGCGCAATCACGCAAGCCAGGAAGATCGCCGCGAAGATGCCCGTGCTGACCAGATAGCCCAGGTGCATGGACATGGAGGCGGCATCACCGCCGGTCTCGCCCAGCGTGGTCGCGGCAATCTTGATCAGCCAAAATCCCAGTGTGACTTCGGGGACTTTGGCCAGAGTGTGTTCTATTGATGTTTTCATGGGGCGCTCGTTACTTAGTTCTTGCCTTGAAGCGTATCGAAGGTTTTCAGCATCGTATCCATGGTCGCTTTGCAATCGGCTTGAGTCGGCGCATCTGCGCGCAGTGAAGCCAATGCGTGGTCAATGGCTTTGTCCAGAACATGCCAGTCATCGGCGGCCCGGGGTTTCAGTCCCGCTTCGGCCGCATCCCATGCAACTTCCAAATCCTTGATACGGGCCTTTGCTGCAGGCAGATTGCCCTTGTCCACCATGGCGACAACGTCGTTTGCGATGTTGCGAAACTCGGTCAGATCGCCGAGTTTGGATGCTGCCTTTGCCTGAGATGCGTTGGCAGCTTTAGGGAACGTTGCAGAGGCAGCGCCGCCTTGATCGACGGGTTTGGAGCAGCCGGCAGCCAGGGTCAGGAACATGGCAGCCATTGCGGTAGCTATAGGACGAACGAGGTGGTGCAGTGTGTGCATGATTTCTCCTTGGAAAGAGCGCTATTCGTTGGCTTGTGCCGACCGGCCGGCATTCATGCTGACCTGGGCGACGGCTACCAGCATGACGATCACCGTAAGGAATAGCGCACTTGTCCTCATGGCACCCATACCCAGGCCGCCGTAGGACTTGGCCTGTGTCAGCAGGTCGCCGAGCGCGGCTCCGAAGGGGCGGGTCAAAATGTAGGCGATCCAGAAAGTCAGCACGGCGTTGCCGCCCATGAGCCACAGGAAGTACGCGACGCCAATCAGCGCACCAAAGGCGATTGCGCCCCAGATGAATCCCAGCCCCAAGGCCTCAGTGGCCAGATCACCTGCAGCGGTACCCAGTGCAAACGTGCAAAGAACGGCTGCCCAATAAAACAGCTCCCGTCTGCGCGTCACGATGTCGTGGATGGAAAGGGTGCGCTCGACCCGGTACCAGACGAAGAAAATCGCGGCAAGCATCACGGCAAAGACTGACGTGCTGACGTACAGACTGACGCTCAGGCCATCGGTCAGGAGGTCGGTGATCTGGGTGCCGACCACGCTGACCAGCACCACCGTGAGCCAGTAAATCCAGGGGGTGTAGCGTCGGGTGCGCAACTGAGTGAACAAGGCAGCTGCCAGCAAGGCAGCCATGAGCGTACGAGTCGCACCTTGGCCCCAGCCAGCGTTGACCGCCAGATAGTCGGCTCCCGTTTCGCCGACCGTGGTGGACATGACCTTGATGATCCAGAACGAAAGCGTGACTTCAGGGACTTTGTTGAGCCAGTCCGTGGATCTGATTGCAAGCGCTTTGTTCATGGTTTGTTGTCAGCCGATATCATGGATCGCTATCAGTGTGACCAGGCAGACTTAGCCTGACCATAGGCCCTCATTCGCTGAACCAGCCCCTCTCAATCAGGCTGCCGAAAAGCGCGTAATAGATGTCGATGGCAAGGCGATAGGCTGGCATCAGGTACCAACGTGCGCCATGCATTGCCAGCCATGCACTGAGCGTGGCCACCACGACTGCTCCGAGCATATCGAGCGGGAAGTGGACACCCAGATAGATACGTGCCCAAGCGATGGGTACACCGAACAAGGCCATGGCGATACCTACGGTTCTTTGGCGTTGCTGCATCAAAAAACTGAAGGCCACGGCCCACCACAGCGTCAGATGGTCGCTTGGGAATGACGAATCGTTGACATGAGGAAGGAAGGTGTGGCCCAGCCCGATCATGAAAGGCCGAGGGTGCAACCAAGCCAAGCCGATGATCTGGTTGACAAACAGGCCCAGCATCCCCGCTGCAGTAGCGATATGCATCACTTTGCGAGTGTTCTCTTTGCCGCGCAGCCAGCCAATGCCGATTCCGAGCGGAACCGTCCAGATGAGCCATTCGGCAACGAACACCGCCATCATCAACACCAAAGTGTTCGGATGCTCAGGCGCGTTGAGCCAGAAATAGAGTGCGTGATTGAGGTTTTCCATGAAGTCTCCGGGTCGAACCAATGCACAACAGATGATCCGACCGTTCTGGTGCGCTGTCAGTCTTTCTTGTCGTGGACGTCATCGCGATCCGATTTATCCTCGACGGACGAAATGACTTTGCCCCCGTTGGCATCAACCCTGACATCGAAGACCTTGGCACCGCTGACGACTTCCACGTCAAATACCCAGCCTTGCTTCGAGTTCTCGTACTCGGCGCGCGCTGCCTTGCCATTGGCATGTCGTTCGGCAATGGTGACAGCTTGGGTGAGTGAAATCTTGGCCTTGGCGATTGCCATGGCGTCGTTTTCTATGCTGTCTTTGGCTGCGTAGGCAACCGCGCAGGCTGCAGCAATAGCGATGCCCAGAAGTGACGGCCTGGTGTAGCGGGTCATGCTGCCTATCCAAAAGAGCGCGGGAATTGCGCAATGAAGAGGCTAGGGAAGCAGACTTAGCTGGTACTTAGCCAAACCGGACGACGCATGCGTCAAGTGTTGTCAGTCACGGGCATGACTGAGGCCGTTGCTCGTGACCATGCCAATGGAGCGCGCGGAACTCAGGGCTTTCGCGAAACCGAAGGAGGGACTTTCTGAACGGAAACCGATCGCCCTGATAGGTAGGACTAATTCAGAGCTAAGTGTTCATCCATAGCCTGTAATTTTGTTGCCCACTTACCAGACGACCATGCTGCGCAATTTGATGACCTTTTTGATTCTGATTCTTTCTACGCTGGTCTTGGTACAGGCAGTACAGGCCTGGTTTGTTGAGCAGACGGACGACGGGGACAGTGACGTCGCATTGTCGATTTTGTTTATGCATGTCATTCATCAGGGTTGACGGGGTGGTCCGGCAACCCTTGATGAGTGCTATCAATTCATCTGCCGCAATGCAATTGCGGGCGCTGACATGGCAAGGCTTTGGGATGCATCTA
>NZ_SCTN01000397.1 GCF_004297345.1 Aquabacterium sp.
CCGACATTGGTGACATCGCTGACGCTGCCGTCATCGAGATCCTGGTCAAACCGGGGCAGACGGTGTCGGCCGAGCAGAGCATCATCACGCTGGAGTCTGACAAGGCATCCATGGAGGTGCCTTCGCCTCAGGCTGGTGTGGTGGGCGAGATCAAGGTGAAGCTGGGTGACCGTGTGGCCCAGGGCCAATTGATCCTGACGCTGGATGTGGCCGGGGAGGGCGCTGCTTCGGTCAGTGCACCGGCATCCGCGCCCGCCGCGTCTCCTGCAGCAGCAACTGCTGCACCGGTTGTCTCGCCTGCAACGCCAACGCCTGCGGTCGCTTCGTCTGCGCCGCAAACCGCGCCTGCCGTGAACGCCCCCGCAGACACCGACTGCGATGTGCTGGTGCTGGGTGGTGGCCCCGGGGGCTACAGTGCGGCTTTCCGTGCGGCTGACCTGGGTCTGAAGGTGATCCTGGTGGAGCGTTATGCCGAACTGGGCGGCGTGTGCCTGAACGTGGGTTGCATTCCCTCCAAGGCGCTGCTGCATGTGGCCGCCGTGATGGACGAGGTCAAGCACTTTGATGCGCTGGGCGTGAGCTTCGGTGCACCCGTGCTGGATCTGGACAAGCTGCGCTCGCACAAGTCCAGCGTCACACGCAAGCTGACCACCGGGCTGGCCGGCATGGCCAAGGCTCGCAAGGTCGAGATCGTGCGTGGTTATGGCTCGCTGGTGGATGCGCACCATGTGCAGCTTGAGGTGACGGCAGGTACCAGCCAGGACAAGACGGGTGACACGCGAACCTTGAGTTTCAAGCGCGCCATCATCGCGGCAGGCTCGCAGGCCGTGCGTCTGCCCTTCATGCCGAATGACCCGCGCGTGGTCGACTCAACAGGCGCTCTCAATCTGCCGGCCATCCCGAAGAAGATGCTGGTGATCGGTGGCGGCATCATCGGCCTGGAAATGGGTACGGTGTATTCCACACTGGGTGCACGCATCGATGTTGTCGAGATGAGTGATACCTTGATGCCGGGTGCGGACCGTGATTTGGTCAATGTCTGGCAGAAGTTCAATGCAGGCCGCTTCGACCGCATCATGCTGGGCACCAAGACCGTGGCGGCCGAGGCGACGCCAGCGGGCATCCGCGTGAGCTTCGAATCGGCCAAGCCGGGTGTCGAATCACCGGCGGCCGAAACGTATGACCTCGTCTTGCAAGCTGTGGGGCGCAGCCCGAATGGCCGCAAGATCGGGGCGGACATGGTCGGCTTGACGGTCAACGAGCGCGGCTTCATCCCTGTGGACAAGCAGATGCGCAGCAATGTGCCCAGCCTGTTTGCCATTGGTGACATCGTGGGGCAACCCATGTTGGCGCACAAGGCGGTTCACGAGGGGCATGTGGCTGCAGAAGTCATCGCGGGCGAGTTGCTCAATGACAAGGCGCTGGCCAGCGAAAGTTTCGATCCGTTGGTGATCCCGAGCGTGGCTTACACCGATCCCGAGATTGCCTGGGTGGGTTTGACGGAAGAGCAGGCCAAGGCGCAAGGCAAGGCGATCAAGAAGGGCCTGTTCCCATGGGGCGCTTCAGGCCGTGCGCTGGCCAATGGCCGTGCCGAAGGCTTCACCAAGTTGCTGTTCGATGCAGATACAGGCCGCATCGTGGGCGGTGGCATCGTGGGTACGCATGCAGGCGACCTGATCAGCGAGGTGGCGCTGGCCATCGAGATGGGCGCTGACGAGGTGGATATCGGCAAGACGATTCACCCTCATCCGACCTTGGGTGAAAGCGTGGGGCTGGCAGCAGAGGCTGCCCATGGTTCCTGCACGGATCTGATGCCTGTGCGCAAGCGTTGATGGCCCTGGCTGCGTTGGCAGCGCCAGCGATCTGATCAAAAACCGGGCGAGGCTTCTTCAAAGGCCTCGCCCGGTTTGTTTTTCAAGGCCGTTGCAGGGCGCCGATGGCGCCGCTGCTGCCCGTCAAGCGAGCAGGCAGGGCAACAATGCCCACGCCCTCCTTGTACTGGTGCGCGACTTGCAAATTGGCCGCAGTGGCACCTGTTGGCGTCGTACTCGGGGCCACAATGGCCTTGCCCAGTACCGGCGCGCCTGAGAGCGGCGTAAAGCTGGCATCCAGGTTGGGGTCCAGGCCCGTGATCAAGGTAGAGCCTTGTGTACGCACGTCTGCGCTCTGGCCTGGAACCGATGCAGACCAGTTGGTCGGCACATAGTTGGTGCCCATGAATTGCAGTGTGCCTTTGTCAGTCAGGAAGCGCCATTCGTTGCCGCCTTGCTGCCAGAACACGTTGCTGCTGATTTCGGCCTTGATGCCTGTGGGCACCGTGCCGTCCTTGCCAAGCTGGAAGATGTTGGTGTACCAGAAGCTGCTTTGCGGCACGCGATTGATCAGGGTGTTCTGATAGAAGAACAGCGTACCCGCGTGGGATTTGGCCGGGTTGTTGTCGAAGCCCCAGTGAACGATGTTCCCTGAGAAGGACCCACCAGGCAACTGGCTGTCGTTGACGATGATGTTGCCGTAGACCCAGGCGTAGTTGTAGAGCGGGTCTGGTTCGACGTTGCTGAAATACTCTTCCTCGGTTTCAACCAGATCGATGGCCCGTGCGCTGGCCAGAATCATGTTGTATCGGATGACAGTGCCGCTGCTGCGGTCCTTGATGGACGAGCCGGCAAAGGCCTGGCCAATGTAGTTGCCCTCGTACAGGGCGCGGCGAGCCTGGATGTAGAGATTGTGCTCGTGGTCGTCGGTGGTGTAGCCGTTGTCGTAGATGCGGTTGCGGCGGATGATGATGTCGGCGCTGTAGCTGTCCTGGGTGTCGCCCTTGGTGTTGGTGAACACGCCCAGGCCGTTGCCGGTGATCGCGCAGTTTTCAACCGTCAGGTTGTGAACGCGCACGGCGTAGATGGCGGCAGAAAACGTGCCGTAGCTTGCATTGGCGCCTGCGTTGTCCTTGAAATTTTTGCCGCCTTTGGCACCGGTCAGCATCAGGTTCTGAATGGTGATGTACCTGGGCGTGAAGGTGTCGTAGGGGTCCGTAGGTGATCTGTAGATCTGGATCAGGCCGGCGCCCTGGATGTCTCGGCCAAAACCTGCTGTGCGCGAGTCAGTGGCCGTGACGGCGTTTTCGGCGTTCAGCACGGGGCGCTGGCAGGTGTCGCTGGTCACGCCATTGATCACAACGGGCGCTTGTGCCGTGCCTTGCGCGCGCAGGCCGATCTTGGTGCGGTAGGGCTCTGCACGGTAGTGGATGTTGACCACGTCACCCGCTTGCAGTGAAAGCCAGGGCACGTTGGTGAGCTCGGTGTAGGTCTTGCCTGGCCCGACGTTGTACGTGGCATGACTGCCCGTCATGGCAGTGGCACAGGCGGTGGCGGGAGACTGTTGCGGCGGAGGCGGCCAGTCGGTGCTGGTGGCTGTGGTGCTGCTCGTGCCAGTACCGGTGTTGGCATCAGTTCCTGGCGAGCTTGAGCTCGATGAGGTGCCTGTGGTCGAGGTGCTGGGCGATGACGCGGGTGTACTCGCAGCAGCAGTGCTTGTAGGAACGCCTCCTCCATTGTTGTTGTCGTTTGACGTTGTCTGGCTGTCCTGTCCGCCACCACATCCAGCCAACATGGCGGTACTCAATGTGATGATGGCCCAGTGACGGCGATTGATTCTTGCCAGCGAATCCATGATGTTTTTCTCTCCCGTTTATCTGCCTCGGTAGTTTCCTTTCTGGGATGACGGACAGGTCATGCCAATTGCAAGATGTGTAAGCGAGCGAAATGGTCGCCGGGGGCGATCATCTCTGTGTGGGTTTTCCATGACAGAAGTGACGGCATTTGTGCTTAAGCTCGAGTGAGCTCCATCTCATGAAAGTGGACGGAGTACAAAACTTATGAAAGAGGGAATCCATGTCATCTATTCGTTACCTTTTGGCCGCGAGCGTGTCGCTGGCCGCAGTTATGAATGCTCATGCTGCTGATTACACGAGCTCCTTGCTGTACAGCCAGAGTTACGTTTATGGACGGACCTATTCCGCAGGGATCAATAACGCAGGCCAGATTGCGGGTGAGTTTTCATTACCCAAGTCAGGGCATATCGGTGCCACCGAGCGGAATTACACAAGTTATGTCGGCGTATGGGACGGTTCAACGCTCATTAATGTCGGTTCCGTATCAACGATGTCGGCTGTCACAGATATCAATAATGCGGGACAGGTAGCCGGCTATGACGCTGGTTCCGACTTTGCAGACGCTCGAAACAGCCGAGGCGTTGTCTGGCAGATCAGTAACGGGGCCAGGACCACCAATTCGCAATTGGGTCTCATTGAAGGCATCAATGATGTTGGTCAGAGCGTCGGGACGGTTTATCTTGGATCGGCATCGCTTTTCGCTCCAGCACTGTGGAATGGTTCGACACCCCAGATACTGAGTCAGCGCTTGAGTAGCAGCAATCCCAACTTTGACATGAACAGCCAGGCAAATGGCATCAACAATCATGGGTTGATCGTTGGGGATTCTTATGGCCACGCCGTTACCTGGCAAGGGGCTTCTCTGACCTTGACGGATCTGGGTGAGGGGACAGCTGCCGCAGTCAATGACGTCGGTGATATTGTAGGAAGTAGTGGCGGTGCGGTGGTTTGGCGGAATGGAGCCAAGATCGCCTTGGGGACACTGGGCGGCATGGGTAGCGGGGCGCTGGACATCAATGAGGTCGGTCAAATCGTGGGATCGGCCTCTACGAGTGCTGGCAAGCAGCACGCCACGCTCTGGGTGGGGCAGGACGTCATTGACCTCAATCAGTTCCTGGATGCTCAATTGATCGCTGATGGCTGGGAGCTTCAGAGCGCAACTGGAATCAACGATTCAGGCGACATCTCTGTTGATGGCTATAACGCCAGCAAGAATCAATATGGCGTGTTCCGACTGACGTCTGCGGTTCCTGAGCCTGCCTCTTGGGTGCTTATGCTGCTGGGGTTCTCCTTGTTGGCGTCCATCGTCAGGAAATCCAAGTCATCTATCGTCTGAGTTGGATTGATTGGCTCAGTGAAAATCCCGGCTGGTGGTAGCCAGCCTGCCCAACATCGGCGTCATGTCGTGCAGGTAATGGGCGATGAGGTGGCGCACCTCGCCTTCTCGTTGCCATACGCCGTACACAGCCAGCAAGCGAGCTTGCAGCAAGGCCTGGCGATAGCGATCCCGCACATGCGTCCACACGACCACATTGACTGTGCCGGTTTCATCTTCCAGGGTCACGAAGATCACACCCGAGGCGGTGCCAGGTTGCTGTCGCACGGTCACGATGCCGCAGGCCTTGGCCAGTCGGCCATTGGGCAAGTCGCGCAAATCGCGCGCGCTTGACAGGCGCTGCTCTTTCAATTTCGGGCGCAGCAAGGCCAGAGGGTGGTTGCGCAGGGTCAGGCCCAGCGAGGCGTAGTCGAACACGATTTCTTCTCCTTCGGGGGCGTGAGGCAGGTCCAGCCAGCCTTCGTTTACAGGGGCATCACGTAGCAAGGCTGGCGTGCTGTGCAGGGCCGAGGCTTCCCATACTTGTTGCCGCCGGTGTCCGGACAGGCTCATGAGGGCATCGCCTGCAGCCAGCGCTCGCATCTCGGCCTGATCCAGATTCGCTCGGCGAGCCAGGTCGTCCACATTGATGAAGAGCGTTTGCTGCCTGGCTTGCACGATCCGATCGGCTGCTTGACGCGACAAGCCGGCAATCAGCCGCAAGCCCAATCGAACGGCAGGCTGATCCGGGCGCAGCTTCTTGAGCCTGGCTTCTTGCGCACCTGGGCGCTCTTCCAAGGTGCAAGCCCAAAGGCTGCGCATCACATCTGGCGGGCGCACGCTCACGCCATGGCGGCGTGCGTCCTGCACCAACTGGCTAGGGGAATAAAAGCCCAAAGGCTGTGCATTGAGCAGGCCTGCCAGAAAGGATGCCGGCTCGTGGCATTTGACCCAGGCGCTGGCATAGACCAATTGGGCAAAGCTGGCTGCATGCGACTCAGGGAAGCCGTACTCGCCAAAGCCTTCTATCTGCTTGAAGATGCGTTCGGCAAAGCCCTGGTGATAGCCATTGGCCGTCATGCCCTGGATGACCTTGTCCTTGAACTTGTGCACACCGCCTTTGCGACGCCACGCAGCCATGGAGCGCCGCAATTCATCGGCTTCGCCCGCGGTGAAGCCGGCGGCCAGCACCACGATCTGCATCACCTGTTCCTGAAAAATGGGGATGCCCAGGGTGCGTTGCAGGGCCGCTTCCAGCCTGGGCGGGTAGGTGATGGCGGATGGGTCGCGCCGATGCAGTTCTCGCCGTTCCAGGTAGGGGTGAACCATGCCGCCTTGTATGGGCCCGGGGCGCACCAGGGCCACTTCCACGACCAGGTCGTAGAACTCACGCGGGCGCAGGCGCGGCAGCATGCTCATCTGCGCACGGCTTTCGATCTGGAAGACCCCAATCGTGTCAGCCTCGCAGATCATGTCGTAGGTGGCGTCGTCTTCTTTGGGGATGTCCTGCAGTTCTATCTCATGGCCCCGCTGTTGGCCAATGAAGTCCAGCGCCTTGCGCAGCGCGGTGAGCATGCCCAGGGCCAGCACGTCGACCTTCAACAGGCCCAGGGCATCGAGGTCATCCTTGTCCCACTGGATCACGCTGCGATCGGGCATGCTGGCGTTCTCGATCGGCACCATGCGGCACAGCGCGCCTTTGGCGATGACGAAGCCGCCGGTGTGCTGGCTGAGGTGGCGCGGAAAGCCCATCAAGGTGAGCGAGAGGTCTTGCCATTGGCGCAGGCGGATGTCTTGCGGATCCAGACCGATCTCGATCAGCCGTTCTGACTGGATGCCCTTGCCATCCCACCACTGGTGGTTGTTGCCGACCCGCTCGATCAGGTCCGCATCAAAGCCAAGGGCCTTCCCGACATCACGCAAAGCGCTGCGTGTGCGGTAGCTGATGACGGTGGCGGTCAGGGCAGCGCGGTCGCGCCCATAACGTTCGTACAGATACTGGATGACCTCCTCGCGGCGTTCGTGCTCGAAGTCCACATCGATGTCGGGGGGCTCGTTGCGCTCTTTCGAGATGAAACGCTCGAACAGCAGCGTGGTCTGATCCGGATCGACCTCGGTGATGCCCAGGCAGTAGCACACAGCCGAGTTGGCCGCACTGCCTCGGCCTTGGCACAGGATGTTCTTGGAGCGAGCAAAGCGGACGATGTCGTAGACGGTGAGAAAGTACTTTTCGTAGTCGAGTTCGGCGATCAGCGCCAATTCCTTGTCGATCTGCTGTTGCACGCGATCAGGCAGGCCCTTGGGGTAGCGCCAGGTGCCGCCTTCATAGGTCAGGCGTTGCAGGTAGGTGCTGGGTGTTTCGCCCTTGGGGACCACTTCTTCGGGGTATTCGTACTTCAGTTCCCCAAGGCTGAAGTCGCAGCACGCCGCGACCTGCAAGGTGGCGGCCAGGGTGTCTGGTGGATAGAGCTGGGCCAGTTGCAGGCAGCTGCGCAGATGGCGTTCGGCGTGACGCTCCAGCTCCAGCCCGCATTGGGGGAGAGGCTTGCCGATGCGGATGGCTGTCAGCACATCCTGCAAGGGCTTGCGGGAGCGCGCGTGCATGTGCACGTCGCCTGCAGCTACCAAGGGCACGCGACTGGTCTCGCTGACTTGGCGCAGTGTGCGTAACCAGATGGCGTCATCCAGTTGCTGATGCAACTCGAGCGCGAGCCAGCAGCGTCCGCTGAAGTGATGTTTGAGCCACTGGGCCTGCGTCTCGATCGTGGCAGCAGGGCTGAGGCGGTGTGGCGCCATGATCACCACGCAATCGCCCAGCTCTTCCTGCCTGATTTGATGGCGCATCAGTCTGGCCTGGCCTTTGCCTTCGGTTGCTCGGCGCAAGCGCGTGATGAACTCGCACAAGAGTCCGTAGCCAAAGCGATGGCAAGCTAAGACAAGCAGGCGGCATGGCTGCTGATCGTGTTCATCTTCAAAGACCTGGAATTCGCTGCCGATCAACAACTTGAATTCTTTGGCACCAGGCATTTCGGCCTGACGGGCCTCACGCAAGGCCAGGTGGGCGCGCACCACCCCAGCCATGCTGCATTCGTCCGTGATGGCCAGGCCGCTGTAGCCCAGGGCTAGCGCGCGCTGCACCATTTCCTGCGCATGTGAGGCACCGCGCAGGAATGAAAAGTTCGACACCGCATGCAGTTCGACGTAATCGGGCAGGGCTGGCTGGCTGAACATGGCGTATTCGGATCAGGCAAAGAAACCGTGCAGGTACCAGGGGCTGCGCATGTCATCCACAGCTTGCTGGCGCTTGTAGATCCACAGCAGGCCTGCCTGGGGGCTGCTTGCCAGGTAGTAATCACGTGTGACGCGATCGTGATGGGTGCCCGCATCCCACCAGCCAGCTTCGATTCGATGGGGGCCCGCCAGCAGGGTGAGGCGGCCTTGGTAGAGCGGGTGTTGCCCCCAGGTGCGGTCCAGCGCCAGTGGCAATGGTTCAGCGAGCACCCAGCAGGGTTGTGGGGTATCAGCCAGAAGCTGCTGGCGTGTGAGGTGGGCCAGCTGATTTGATTTCACGGACAGGCGCTCTACAGCGGCTTGCCATTGCTGGGCGCACTCCAGCCGGTGGTCCGCGTGCACCTGGGCTTGCAGCACGCGCTCGGGCCCTAGTCGCACGCTGAGTTTTTCCAGCAGGGCCAGCAAGGCATCGCGCTGTGCACGCTGAGCAGCGGGTGTGAGCAAGGCGTCTGGGGCTGCGCTCAACTGGTCTTCACGGTGCTCCTGAAACAGCTGCTGGCTGTTCAAGGGCAAGGCTTCGATCTCATCGGCATGCAGGCTGATGTCGCTGACAGGGGCGCTCAACTGGATGCGCTGCAGATGCTCGGCCAGCAAGCGGCTCAAACGGGTGTAGTCACGTGTGGGGCTGCCCAGGCGCACCGTCCATTCGCCGCCTTTGTGTTCATCTCGCCTGTGCCAGGCATGAAGCCACTTGAGTGTGAAGGCCATGATGCCAGCCTGGCGCCCGGCTAGCCAGGCGCACAGTTGTTGCAGCAAGCGGCTGGCGGCAAACAGCAGAGCAGGGGCGGATTCAACCCGGCCTGGCAATTCCAGGCGCGCGTCGAACACGGCAGGCAGCGTCAGCCATTCGAAGGTTTCCGGCGCGCGTCCGTAGGCTTGGTCCAGCGCATGCACGAGGTTGGCGCCAAAGCGCCGGCTCAAGCCCCCACGAGGCAGTGCACGCACATCTGCCAAGGTGCGGCACCCCAGTCTGGACAAGGTGTGTTCGTGTGCGGCCACGCCAGTCAGCGTCTTCAAAGGAAGTTTGTCCAGTCGCTCGGCGATGTGAGCACCGTCATCCAGCGGCTCGGCTGTGTGGCGAGCCAGCGCCACTGCACCCAGCGCCGTGGTCGCGTGGGCCCAGCTCAGCGCGCCATGCGCTTGCGCTTCATGCACGATCCGCTGGCCCAGCATCATCGCGCCACCAAACAGGCGTTCGCTGGCGTGAACCTCCAGCACCACCGCATCTTCCAGGCATGCCACGCGGGGGGTGAACTGCAAGGCCCACCAGGCCAGATGCATGGCATCCAGCACCAGTGGCATGTGCTCAGCCTCATCCGGATGGGCCTGCTCATGACAAGACGCGAGATGCCCGGGCAACAAGGCGATCCAGTGCAACATGGTGTGAGGGCGGGCTGTGAGCGTCGGGGGGCGTGGTGGACTCGGGTATCGGGCTGGAGATGAGTGGCGATGAAGTGGGCTGCGGGGCGGCAGGCAGAAGTGGCGCCAAACCAGCGGGCCAGGAAGTCAGGCTCAGGGGCTGATCCAGCGTGGGCCCCCGTCGTTTGATGATCTGAACCTGCAGCGGGTGAGGGCAGGGCCCCAGCCCCAGCAGCACACGCAGTGGCGCCGCAGACGAGTCAGCCTGAGCCTTGGCTGGGCGGAACACGAACAAAGGCCCGGGGTGCTGCGTCGAGCAGGCGTGCAGGCGGCGGATCTGCTCCGGGCGAACTTGCGGCAACCAGCTCAATACGGCGCTGACGCAACCGGCCTTGAGCGCCTGCTCGGTAGCCCACAGGCGTTCGGCTGGTGTGCTGGCATCGATGCGGATGAGGCGGTCATCGCGCAGGCCTTCCTTGTGCAGGCCGGGTAAATGCGGGACATGAGGCGGGGCAACCAGCAACACGCTGCCGCCTTGCTTCACAATTTGCGCCAGAGCTGGGCTCAGCAAACGCCATTCCGCCTGCGCTGGCTGGGTCAGCAAGACTTCCGTCATGGATTGGCAGGGCCAACCACCGCCAGGCAACTCGGCATCCAGCAAAGCATGCCCGCTGGGGATGACTGTGCTGCACACACGGCCCATGGCATCGCCGCGCCACACGGCCTGAGCCAGGTGCTCGGGCAGGGCGGGCGAGCCATTCAGGGCGGCGCTTGGCCAGGCTGGTGTGTGCATGTCAATCGAATAAATACTGTATGCGCATACAGTACTGTAGCGATTTTAGCTACGCCCGTCCAGCCCGCCCAGTTCGCCCTGATGGGGGCATATCAGCTCGTGTTGCCCCAGGTGCGGATGGTTTTCTCATCCACGCCGCATCTGCGCGCCACAGCCCGGGCGCTTTGCCCTGCTTGCAAGGCTTGATGCACCCAGGCAGCCAAAGCGCGGGTCAAGCGCTTGCCGGGCAAGGCCCAATCTGGCTGGCTGGAGTGCGTTTGCAGGCAGGTGATACAGCGCCAGCGCACGATCTCTCCGCGCCGGACTTGCGGGCGGCCATCTTGCGGCACGTCGCGCCACCAGCTTGGGCGGATGGCGTGTCGTTGCAGAAGACCATGGTGTTGGCAGCTTGGGCAAAAGCCGGTCGAAGCAGTGCGGTGTCTCATGCGGCCCGCTCCTTGTCTGGCGAATCGGCCGCCTCGGCTGTCCAGCCCGCCTTGATGGCCAGGCGGTTGATCGCTTGCATCATGGCCATGAGAGAGGCACTCACCAGATGCGGATGCCGCCCGGCACCGTACACGCTGGCCGATACACCCGGTGCGCCCACTTCGACCCAGGCCAGCGCGGTAGCGTCCGAACCCTGTCCTGTGGCGTGCTCTTCAAAGCCATGCCATTGCGTGCCCTCGGGCAAACCAAGCGCCTGCACTGCCTGCCAGGCCGCATCCAGCGGGCCATTGCCGTGGCCTTGCAAGCGCCGGGTGCCATGCGCGGTCTGCACGAGCAATTCCACGCGCGTCTGGCCGAGATCGTCCTCCACATGGTGATGCAGCAATTGCCATGGGCCTGGTGCGGCCAGGTAGTCAGCCTGGAACAAGGCCCACAAAGCGCCGGCCGTCAATTCGCGCCCAGTGTCATCGGCCACCGCTTGCACGCTGGCGCTGAACTCGACCTGTGCCCGGCGCGGAATCACCAGCCCGTACGCCGACTCCAGCAAGTACGTGATGCCGCCCTTGCCAGACTGGCTGTTAACCCGGATCACGGCCTCGTAGTTCGAGCCCACATCACATGGGTCGATAGGGAGGTAGGGCACGGCCCACGGTTGATCAGCCTGCTGCACGGCCAGGCCCTTGCGGATGGCGTCCTGGTGCGAGCCCGAAAATGCCGTGAACACGAGATCGCCGGCATACGGATGGCGCGGGTGTACCGGCAAGGCGATGCACTGCTCGACTGTGCGCGCAATCGCAGGCAAGTTCGAGAAGTCCAGGCCCGGGCTCACGCCTTGGCTGTAGAGGTTCAAGGCCAGGGTGACCAGATCCACATTGCCGGTGCGCTCGCCATTGCCAAACAAGCAGCCTTCCACGCGCTGTGCGCCAGCCATCACGGCCAGTTCCGCCGCTGCCACCGCCGTACCCCGATCGTTGTGTGGGTGCACGCTGAGAATCACGGCGTCTCGCTGCACGAGTCGTCGGTGCATCCACTCGATCTGGTCCGCGTACACATTGGGCGTGCTGGCCTCCACTGTGGCTGGCAAGTTGATGATCATCGGCTGCGCCACCGTGGGTTGCCAGGCCTCGATCACCGCGTTGCACACCGACAAGGCGAACGCGGGCTCGGTCGTGCTGAAGGTCTCCGGGCTGTACTGGAATGTCCAGCGAGTATCCGTCTGGGCATCGGCCAACTGGCGGATCAACTTCGTGCTGCGCACGGCCAAGGCCTGCACCTCATCGCGGCTCATGCCAAACACGGTGCGCCGCCAGGCTGGTGCGGTGGCGTTGTAGAGGTGCACGATGGCTTTGGGCGCGCCGCGCAAGGCCTCGAAGGTCTCGCGGATCAGGTCTTCGCGAGCCTGGGTGATCACTTCGATGGTGACGTCATCCGGAATATGGCCGCCTTCAATCAAAGTCCGCACGAAGTCGAAATCGGTGCGTGATGCGGCCGGGAAGGCCACCTCGATTTCCTTGAAGCCGATCTCGACGAGCAACTGGAACAGGCGCAACTTGGTCGCCCCGTCCATCGGCTCGAACAAAGCCTGGTTGCCATCGCGCAGATCCGTGCTCATCCAGATGGGCGCGTGGGTGATCTGCTGATTGGGCCAGGTGCGATCTGGCAAAGCCCCTGGCTGGGTGGCGATGTACTTCGTAGCGGGATTGGTGAGCATGCTCATGACAGTGACTTTCCTCAAGGTTGAAAGAAAGCCGCCTGGCGCGGGGAGCGTTGTCTTGGAGACTACTTACTGCTCGTCAACGACCCCGAAATGCAAAACGCCAGCGGCTGGGCTGGCGTTGTTGGGGATGCGGTGAGAATGAACTCAATCAGACGCGTGTAACCCGAACACACCAGCTGTTGTCAGCTAGCGCTAGCCAAATTCGGCGGGTTCGGGAGATGCGGATGCAGTTCATGGGTGACAGTTTCCACGTAAAACGCGATCTTGGTCAAGAACTTCACCATTTTTTCCGCACGCAGGTCTTTTTGCTCCACAAAATGTGGAGCGCAGTGGCTTTTGGCAGAATATGGGCCCCTGAGGAAATTGAATGCCTACCCCTGATTCCGCGAGCCAGACCCCAGCCGAAGCCTTGACGCCTGTGACCACCGCCCTGGTGGAGTTCCTGGCTGAAGCGCGCGTGCCCACTGAACATGGCAGCTTCACCATGAAGCTTTTCCGTGAAAAGGCCACCGGCGCCGAGCACGTCGCCATGGTCATGGGTGATGTTCAAGGCAGCGCCCTGGTGCGCGTTCACTCCGAGTGCATGACGGGAGACGTATTCGGTTCCCTGCGTTGTGATTGCGGTCCTCAATTGCACTTCGCCATGAGCGAAATCGGCAAGAAGGGCAGTGGCGTGGTGGTGTACCTGCGCCAGGAAGGCCGTGGCATCGGCCTGGCCAACAAGCTGCGGGCATACCAATTGCAAGACCAGGGCATGGACACCGTGGAAGCCAACCAGCACCTGGGATTCGCAGCCGATCTGCGCAAATTCGATACGGCTGCCGAGATCCTGTCCTTCCTGGGCGTGAAGTCGGTCAGGCTGATGACCAACAACCCGCGCAAGGTTGACACGCTGACACAGCACGGCGTGAACATCGAAGAGCGTGTACCGGTGCGCAGTGACGTTCAGCCCGAAAACGAACGCTACCTGGGCACCAAGGCCCGCAAGCTGGGGCACCACATCGACTGGCTGGGCTGAGCAAGCATGGCTTTGGACCTGACGCCGCAAGACGATCCTGAACAGGATACGCCCGAGCGCCACGCCGTGGCCAAGCGCAGCACGCTGGTCAGCGTGGTGGTCAACCTCGTCCTGACGACGGTTCAGGTGTTGGTGGGTGTGTTTGCGCACTCCCAAGCCTTGATCGCGGACGGCATCCATTCGCTGTCAGACCTGATCGCCGACTTCGTGGTGCTGCTGGCCAATCAGCACAGCCGCAAAGAGGCCGATGACGACCATCACTACGGACATCATCGTTACGAGACAGCCGCCTCACTGGTATTGGGTGCACTGCTGCTCAGCGTGGGCATCGGCATGCTCTGGAGCGCCGTGCACAAACTGGGCGATCCGGAGTTAATCCCCAAGGTCAAGCCCGTGGCCTTGTATGTGGCGCTGGTGGCCCTGGTCTCCAAGGAAATGCTGTTTCGCTACATGCTGGCAGCGGCGGAGCGCGTTCGCTCCAGCATGCTGGTCGCCAACGCCTGGCATGCCCGCTCGGATGCGGCTTCTTCCCTGGTGGTGGCGCTGGGCATCATTGGCAACTTGCTGGGCTACCCATTGCTGGACCCTGTTGCAGCCCTGATCGTGGGCTTCATGGTCACCAAGATGGGCTGGGAATTTGGCTGGGATGCGCTCAACGATCTCATGGATCGCTCGGTGTCTGAAGATCAGATCAATGAAATCCGCCAGGTTCTGACTGAAACGCCTGGCGTGCAAGGCGTGCATGATCTGCGCACCCGCAAGATGGGCGACATGATCATGGTGGATGCCCATCTGGAAGTGGATGGCGACCTGTCGGTCAGGGCCGGCCACGACATCGCCAGTTCAGCGCGTGAGCGGGTGATGAAGAAGCTGCCTGTGCTGGACGTGATGACCCACCTGGATCCCGTCTCAGTGCGTTGAGGCTGCGGCCTTGGCATCCACGACGCAAACCCGATTGCGCCCTTCGTGTTTGGCCTGATAAAGGGCTTGATCGGCCGCGGAAATCAGCGCAGATGATTTCATCTGGAAGTCTGCCTTGCATGACACCACGCCGACGCTGACCGTCACGAAATGCGATGCCGATGAACTCTCGTGTCGCATTTGCAATGCCTCTACCGCAACGCGCACCCTCTCTGCAATGGCCGCGGCATAGTTCGCATCCGTTCGAGGCAACACGGCAATGAACTCCTCACCGCCATAACGTGCGATGAGGTCCTCGGGGCGCCTCAAGGTGGTCTGCAGCACCTTGGCAATCTGGGTGAGGCATTCGTCACCAGCTGGATGCCCATACCGGTCGTTGTACTTTTTGAAGTGATCCACATCCACCATCAGGATGCTCACGTTCGAG
>NZ_SCTN01000398.1 GCF_004297345.1 Aquabacterium sp.
CCGTGGTGGCCGAAGCCATGGGCGGCATGCGTTATCTCAATGCCGAACCTGGCCATGTGCCGGTGCGTGCCGGCGTGAGCCTGGGCGATACCTTGGCGGGCCTGCACGGTGCCATCGGTATCTTGCTGGCCTTGCAGGCACGCCAGCGCAGCATCTGCCCCGAGGCCCCCAAAGGGCGCGGGCAGGTTGTAGATGTGGCTTTGTACGAAGCCGTGTTCAACTGCATGGAAAGCCTCTTGCCCGAGTTCAGCGCCTTCGGGGCGGTGCGCCAGCCCGCAGGCTCTGCCTTGCCAGGCATTGCGCCGAGCAATGCCTACCCTTGTGCGGATGGCATGGTCGTGATCGGCGGTAACGGCGACTCGATCTTCAAACGCCTGATGATTGCGATTGCGCGTGACGATCTGGCCACTGATCCCGAGTTGGCCAGCAATCCCGGCCGTGTCAAGCGCGTGGCCGAGATCGACGCCGCGATTGGTGCCTGGACGGCCACACGTTCCGTCGATCAGGTGCTGGATGTACTCAACGCGGCCAGCGTGCCGGTAGGCCGCATCTACAACGCCCAGGACATCGCGCAGGATCCGCACTACCGTGCCCGCGACATGATCCTGCCGGTGACAACGCATGATGGCCTGACGGTCGAGGTGCCCGGAATCGTCCCGAAGCTGTCGGCCACGCCGGGTGTGATCCAGCGCCGTGGGCCCACCTTGGGTGAAGACACGCAAGCCGTGCTGTCCTCGCTTGGCAAGCCATCCAAGTGATCAAGCCTTGGCTGGTGGATGTCGCCACAGGTCCACAAAGGCCTGCCACCACCATGAGCGCAGGCCGATGACCAGCGTGTACGGCTTGCGTTTGTCCGCAGGCAGGCGTTGATCGGCCAGGTGCTGCTGCGCAAAGTCTTCGGCTGTGCGTTGCAAGCGCTCGGCAAAGGCGGAGGCCAGGCCGGGGCCCAGCGAGCCGTGCACCAACAGCAGCATCTCGTCCTCGCCATCGAAGCCGCCGGCGAAATACTCATCGACCACGTTGTCCCGGAAGAACTGCATGACCGGGCCATGCGGGCGCCAGCGGAAGGTCTTGGCCACCTGCAGGCGGTAACGATTGAGCGGGCGCAACTCGATGATGCCCAGCTTGTCCAGCTTGGTGAAGTAGCGGATGCATTCCACTTCGCTGATGTTGTAGCTGGAGACGATCTGGTCGAAGTTCCACTGGCTCAGACAGCAGATGGCCATGAGCAGCAGCTTGCGATCGGCCACCACGGCGCGCTCCTGCGCGAGCGTGAGTTCCCGTCGCAGCGGTTGCGCATCGGCAATGCGCCGCGCCAGTTCCGCGAAATCCAGCTTGAGCGCGCGGCAGATGTCGTCCACGCGTGACAGCGGCATGTCGGCCTTGGCGAACATGCGCTTGACGCTGGATTCAGCCATGCCCAGGCGGGCAGCGAGTTGGGCATAGGTCACGCCTGCGGCCTTGAGTTCAGCCTTCAGCGCGGTGACCAGATCCAGGCTGGTGCTCATGGTGACGGTGTCCTGTGTGCATGAAAGTATCGAAAAATGATACTTCATGATCATCAGGTTGACACTCCGTATTGCTTTGTTGACCTGGTGCCTGTGCGCGCCAAGAATCGCGTCCATGTTCAACAGCCAAGGCAAGACCATCATGGCTACAGTAATTCGACGCGATACCCGGGCCTGGAAGATTCAAGTCTGGATCTCCTTTTCGATGGCCGCCTTCTTGTGCGGCACGGGGCTCGCATGGCTGCCCGGCAAGATGCTGGAGCAAGCCTTCATGGTCATGGGTTATGTGTTTTCCTTGTCCGCGGTATTCGTGTTGTCCAAGCATGTGCGTGACCAGTCTGCCGCTCAAGACGGCACGCCGATGTGGTCGCTGGTCGTGTGGGCTGGCTTTGCGCTGGCCGTGGGCCTGACGGGTTGGGGCATGTGGCAGATGGCGATCGACCCTTGCTACAAGGCCTTCCTGATGGTGTGCTGGTTGTTCTTGCTGTCTTCTGCGTTCACGTTGGCCAAGATGCTGCGCGATGCGCATGAAGACGATGTGGCTGCGATGTCGGTATCGCAATAACTCAACCTTCTTCTATCTGGAGTCTCATCATGTGTGTTGATCGTGCATCTCGTTCGATTCGTCGCGGCCTGTTGGTGTCGCTGTTGTCCGCCGCGTTGGCTTTGTCGGCTGTGCCTGCTTTGGCCCATAACGATGGCTTGTCGGAAGCCAGCGCCTTGTCGGCCTTGCCTGTGGCCGTCTCGGTCACTGCGCCTGTGCTGTCGTTGGCCGCTGGATCTGTGCTGGTGCTGGCTTCTGTTGAAGTCGTGGCGGATGGCACGGTGTGGGTCTTGCAGCGTGCCAGTGATGGTGCGCGCGTTGTCGTGAAGTGGTCGGCCTTGTCTGCCGGCATGGCTTCCGTGGCCATTGGCACGGCCATTACCGTGACCGCGATCAGTGCAGGCTGGGTCTTGTCTGCGGCGGGTGAGGTGCTGGCCTTGATTCCCAATACGCTTGGGCAGGCCCTGTTGCATCACGAGCGTGTCATTCGTTGAACCAGGAGTCGAACATGTCATCAAAGAACACGATCGGTGATCGCGTCAATTGGCTGGGGTGCGTGGCATCCTCCCTGATAGCCTGCATCGCCATGGCCTGTACACAGCCAGCCCTGGCTGGGCGCGCCTGTGAGGACCAGCCACTCAAGCTGTCCGCCGTAACCAACGGCCTGGCTCTGGCCGAGCGCACGGCAAAGCAACTGGATGCTTCAGGCGCAAAGGTTGCGGTGCTGGCGCGGTCAGGTCAGAACCTGCGCGAATATGGCCTGCGCTATTCGCACCTGGGCTTGGCCTACAAGGATGGCGATGTCTGGCGTGTGCTTCACAAGCTCAATCAATGCGGGACGGACAAGGCCTCCGTGTACCGCGAAGGCCTGGGCGATTTCTTCCTGGACACGCCGTTCGAGTACGTGGCCGGCATCGTGCCTCTGAGCGCAGATGCGCAGCAAAAGCTCTTGCCCTTGCTGAAGAACCCTGCACCTGTTGCTGGTATTCACACACGCTCGTACAGCATGGTGGCCTACCCATGGGCGCAAAGCTATCAGCAAAGCAATCAATGGGCTATTGAAACCATGGCTGTGGCCATGGGGGCTGAGCAAATCAGCCGTGAGTCAGCACAGGATTGGCTCAAGGACCACGACTACCAGCCCACAGAGTTGCACCTGTCCACACTGACGCGTCTGGGGGCCCGCATGACGGCGGCCAACGTCAGTTTCGACGACCATCCTAACTACCTGCGGTTTACCGGGCGCATCCGCACAGTGACCGTGGACTCTGTCTTTGCGTGGTTGCAACGCACGGGCCTGGGTGGTGCGGAATGGGTGGTTCGTTGAGGCCATTTGTGTCGGCACACAGCGCTGATTTGTTGTCCAATGAGCGTCATTCAATCTGAAGGGGTCCTCACCGTGAGTGAAAACAGCATGCCATCTGCTGCCGACCAGTCGGCGCCGCACGGCGCCCGTCCGGGTCAGTTCGCCTTGCTGTCGCAGCGTCGTTTTGCGCCGTTCTTCTTTACCCAGTTTCTGGGGGCGGCCAATGACAACCTGTTCAAGTTCGCCTTCACGGTGCTGGTGACCTACCAGTTGCAGATCAGTTGGCTGGAACCCAAGATGGCCGGTCTGGTGATCGGTGCCCTGTTCATCTTGCCGTTTGTGCTGCTGTCCGCCACGGCCGGACAGTGGGCCGACAAGTACGACAAGGCCATGATCATGCGGGGCGTGAAGCTGCTGGAAATCGTGGTGATGGTGCTGGCGGGTATCGGCTTTTGGATGCAGATCGTGCCGCTGCTGCTGGCTTGTGTGTTCCTGATGGGCTTGCACTCGACCTTGTTCGGGCCAGTGAAGTACGCCTACCTGCCGCAACACCTCAGCGAGCGTGAACTGACCGGCGGCAACGGCATGGTCGAGATGGGTACCTTCGTGGCCATCTTGCTGGGTAACGTTGGTGGCGGCCTGATGATGGGCATCCCGCAGACGGGCGTGCACTGGGTGGCTGGCAGTTGTTTCGCCGTGGCCTTCATCGGTTGGCTGGTGGCGCTGCGCATCCC
>NZ_SCTN01000613.1 GCF_004297345.1 Aquabacterium sp.
GATGGCCCAGGCCTCCGTGCGTCCCACGCCGTGCAACTTGACCACGGACACGGTGACCAATGTGCCCTCATCGGGCGCGAACATCAGCGTGAGTCCTGGCGTATCTGGTCTGGCCGTGGGCAGCATCATCTACAACCTGGGCAACGCGCCCACCGCACATGCTTATGCCGTACGCAACGGCAACCTGACGATGTGCAACTACTCGGCCTACAACTGTGGCAACGCGAGTTACGCCAACCCGTTGAATTCCAATGTGTGGGTACCCATTGCCAACAACATCGTCGCCTTGCGCGCGCAATACGGCAGAGACAACAACAATCTGGCCTCGACCATGACCGGGGTCGTGTCAACCTACAACCAGATCACCCCGGCCAGCGCAGCAGATACCAGTGGCCTGTCGCCCTTCTGCAGTTGGGCCCGAACCTTGTCCTTGCGCATGGCCGTGGTCGCCCGCAGCTCGGCTTACGACAAAACCTCGCCGACAGCCGCAGTGCCCACGTGGACCGGCGCCACGGTCAATGCCAGCACCGCGCCGACCAACCCTACGGCCCTGGGATTCGACCTCAGCAGCGTCGCCAACTGGCAGAACTACCGCTACAAGACGCTGGAGACAACCGTGCCCTTGCGCAACTCAATCTGGCAAGGCGGCCAGGCCAGCTATCAAGGAGGTTCGGGATGTTGAAGCTACACACGCGGCCTCAGCACGAACGCGGCATCGTGCTGATCATGGCGCTGATCGTGCTGGTCGCCCTGAC
This sequence comes from Aquabacterium sp., assembly GCF_004297345.1. Taxonomy (GTDB): domain Bacteria; phylum Pseudomonadota; class Gammaproteobacteria; order Burkholderiales; family Burkholderiaceae_C; genus Aquabacterium. Next base: position 756 of record NZ_SCTN01000613.1, read on the forward strand.
CTTGGGCGCACTCGCGTTGACACGCTCCGTCTATACGTCCAACGCCATTGCTGGCAACCTGGCCTTCCAGAAAGCTGCAACGCACTCGGCCGACCTCGGCATCGAGGCCGCAGTGGGCTGGCTGGAGAACAACAATGGCAAGACCAACTCGACAGAAAACGAGTCCTGCGCAACCACCGTCGGCAGTTCGGTTCTGGCATGCAATCACACGGCACAGGGCTATCTCGCTAATCGGCAGGATCCATCAGGCACGCAAAGCTGGGCCGCGTTCTGGGATAGCAACATCGCTGCCAACGGCGTAGCCAAATCATTGCCAGCAGATAACGCGGGCAATACGGTGGCCTATGTGATTCAGCGCATGTGCGTCAGTGCAGGGGATGCGCAGAGCACTGCCAACGACTGCACGGTCGCCCCTTCCGCGTCCAGCAGCACGTGCTCGGGCGGCAGCAGTTGTGACGCAGAACGCGTCAACCTGGACTCCGTCAGCCAGGTCTATTACCGAATCACGGTCAGGGTTGTTGGTCCGCGCAACACACAGAGTTACGTGCAGTCCATGGTTGCGTTGTAAAGCACCCGGAGAACATCATGCGTCACATACACCTTCGGCCCACGCACCTGGCTCGCCAGCTGGGATGCATCCTGATTCTGAGCACCCTGACCAACTACTCGCTGGCGGCACTGACTGACCTGGCCACCGCGCCGCTGGAGACATCCACAGGCTCTCTGGTCAAACCCAATATCCTGTTCGTTCTGGACGATTCGGGCTCGATGACCTGGGATTTTCTGCCTGACTGGGCCAACACCACCACCGACGCGCTCGCCCGCAATGCCGGCTACAACGGCATCTACTACGATCCAGGCATCAACTACCTGCCACCGCAGAAGTACGACGGATCCAGCTACCCCAGCATGACATCGGCCAACTCGAACGGTTGGACCCAGGTGCCCTACGACGGATTTGGTGTGCAAACGCCTTCCAACATCCCCAACACTGGTACGGACAACCTCTTTACGAACTCCAGTTCGGGCACCACCCAAAGCCTGGTGGGGGCGGCGTATTACTACACCTTCATCCCCGGGGAATACTGCGCATCGGCCAATCTGCAAAGCTGCACGACGCGCACCACCCCCAATGACTCGTACCCTTATCCGACGAGACTGCGCTGGTGCACCAGCTCGGCGCTGACCACTTGCCGCGCCACACGCATTGACTCAGGCACAACCACCTACACCAATGCGCGCTATCCAGGTCAGGTGATCTCCAACGGCACGGGAGCCACAGCCACCATTTCCTTCAGCGGATCGTCCGGCACGCCCCAGATTTCCGGCATCACGATCAATGGTGCCCAGATCATGTCGGCCAGCCAGTCGTACTCGACAACCAGCAACATGGCCTACTACGTGGCCAGCGCCATCAACAACTGCACCTCGTCGATCACAGGCAATTGCACCACAACGGGCTTCAGCGCCACGGTCAGCGGCAGCCAGGTCACGATCAAAGCACCCAACAGCATGTGCACCATGCCTACAGGTGCACC
>NZ_SCTN01000399.1 GCF_004297345.1 Aquabacterium sp.
GCGCACAAACAGCCGCAGCGGCTTGAGCAGCGACTGTTTGTGCGCGATCACGCGCGTGTCCGTGGCGCCAAAGCGCAAAGGCCAGCCGAAGAAGGCCTGCACGGCAGCCAGATCTGCGGGCGCAGCCATGGCGATGTCCATCGCGTCGACCAGGTCGGCCCAATCTTCTGCCCCCGCTTCCTTGCTCAGGTTGCGGATGAAGGCGAGATCACGCATCAGGTAGAAGTCACGGCAATCGCCCAGATCCAGGCAATCCATGTAGTGCGCGCAGACCAGCTCACCTTCCTCTTCCATCAGGATGCGAAACGGCGTGAAGGTCAGGTCCACATAGCGGGCCAGGAAGCGGCAGGCCTCCAGCATGGTCGGGTGGCTGACCAGCGCTGCGCCCAGCGTGCCGAAGCTGTTGTAGTGGTAGAAGGTGCTGGCTTTGAGGCCGGGCACGGATTCGCGGGTCAGGCGCAGGTAGTTGCGCACCACGATCAATTCATGCGTGAAGGGGATGTCTCGGTTGGCGTCGCGCAGCAGGGCGTCGGTCAGCCCCGTGCCTGCCAGCAGTTGCTCGGCCTGCAGCCCCTCATCCAGTGCGCATTGCAGCAGGGGGTACACCGACATGGTGGAGACGCGAAGCGAACGAAGATCCATGACATCCAGATTTGCGCAGAACAACCCAATACAGCGAATTGGCCAGATCGATCAGTAGCCTGACCGATCGCAGCATCCACACCCGATCACCCCCCACCTAGCATCACCTCGTACATCACAACGAGGAGACAGCGTGCAGTTGAGCGATGAAGACATCGCCATGATCGGCGACAGTTTGCAGCATATCTGCAGGGATCTGGCTGAGGGCTTGTTCGCACGTTCGGAGCAAACCTGTGAGCCAGCTCGCTTCAAAGAGGCGCTGAATCTGTTCATAGATCAAGGATTCGTCAACCCCAGCCAGGGTGACGAGGGCTGCGGCGTATGGGAAGGATGCGAACAAGCCCCCCAACTGGCCTTGACCTTGCGCAACCTCAGCACGATTGCCCGTGTCAGTGCCTCGCTGGCTTTGAGCGTGCACCGGTCTGCCTTGGCACTTCACCTGCTGAAACAGTTGGGTGAACCGACCGAGCTGGATGCGACACCTTGCATCAACCTGCATGGGCGCCACGGCATCGGGCGAGGCGAGTTGGCCAACTGGTGGTGCGATCAGCCGTTTGACGAGGCCGTGTTGCGCGATGTGTTCGCCCCTGATCGCGCGTGCCTGGGCTTGATGCCTCGGCAAGCCCGCTCATTGGTGGTGCCAGTGTTCAAGGATGGCGCCATGGCCTGGCAGATCATGTCGGGCGGTGTGGAAGGCAGCGCGCCCGGCCACGGCCTGGACGAGTTGCACGACGGCTCTTTTGCCGCACGCCAGACGCGACTTGTGCAACTGCCTGTTCAACAAGCCAAGGCTTTGTCGCGTGACATCTGGCATCGAGAGTGGTTGGGCCTGCTGGCCATTCAGCAAGGCTGCGTCCAGCAGATGAGCGAGATGGCGCAGGCATTTAGCACCTTGCGCTTTCAGGGCGGGCGCATCATCGCCGGCCATGCGGCCGTGCAGATCATGAAGGCCGACATGCAGGCTGCCCTGACCGATGTGCGCACCGTGCTGGCCGGGCAGGCTTTGAATGAAGCCGGCTTTGTGGACCTGCTTCGTGCGCGCAATCGCCTGCACGAAGGCCTCGCGCTGGCTGCCAATGTGGCCATGCAGACCTTCGGTGGCCTGGGCTATATGCGTGACAACGGCATCGAGAAGCGCTGGCGCGATGTCAACCACTTGCGCCAGCAAAGCGGCAGCGCCTCGGACATGCAGTTGATGTCTGCCAACTGGCGCGATCTCGAAGGAGCGGCAGCATGAGCACCCTGGATCACATCGAAGGGCATGTGCCGCAGTTGCACGTGCTCAATCCCTTGAACCGGATCAAGGAACTCAACACCTTAGGCCGTGCGCTGACCCACTACGGCCCTGCAGACCTGTGGGAGATGGACACGGCCAGCCTGCCATCTGCCCTGGCGCATTTGCGGCGCCGTGTCCGGTCGTTCGCGCAACAGCATATGGCACCCAACGTGCGCTTGCTGGATGAAGCCGAACATGCCGCGCCAGGCACCTTGCATCCTGCTGCACGCCAGCTGTTGATCAAGGCCGGCCACGCGGGCTACATGTCCAACGTCGTGCCCGCTCCGCTGGGATCGGCATCCATGTGGGACATGCGTTTTTCGCCCGCCTACCGCATGGCCATTCAGGTGGAAGAGATGTCGGCTGTGTGCGCGGGGCAGATGCTGCTCTTGAGCGCCCACCATCTGGGCCTGGCCCCGGTGTTGCTCAGTGGCGATGTGAAAGCCATGTGGCGCTTCATCCGCCCCATGCATCAGGACTTCATGCAAGGCAAGCCGCATTTGTTTGCCTACGCCATCACCGAGCCCACAGCAGGCAGCGATGCCGAAGATGGCCTCGGCGCGCACACCAACCGCCCCCGCGTGGTGGCCAAGGCCGTGCCAGGTGGCTACCGCCTCAACGGCCAGAAGTGCTACATCAGCGGTGGTGACGTGGCCCGCAAGGTGGCCGTGTTTGCTGCGCTGGAAGGCGAGGGCTTCGACTCCTGGACGTGCTTCATGCTGGATGCGAGCAACCCGGGCATGAGCGCACGCCGCACCGAGTTGAAGATGGGCATGCGTGCCAGCAGCGCGGCCGAGCTGACCTTTGAAGACGCCTTCGTGCCCGAGGCTGATGTGATCGGTGGCCTGCGCAAAGGTTGGGCGCTCAACCGCGCCACGCTCAATGCCTCGCGCTACCCCGTGGCCGCGATGGCCGTGGGCATCGCCCGACATGCCTGCGAACTGGCCTTGACCTATGCCATGGACAAGCGCCTGGGTGGGCGCACCTTGATCTCTTACCAGGAGGTGCAACTCCAACTGGCCCAGATGGTGGCCGAGACCCGCACGATCAGGTCCTTGCTGTGGCAGCAAGCCAGCGGCAGCCAGCAAGCCCGGCAAGCGGGCGCCTGCATCAGCAAGTTCATGGCCACCGATCGTGCTCAGGCGATCTGCGAGATGGGCATGACCCTGATGGCCGAGCACGGCACCCGCACGGCCAATGGCATGGAAAAACTGCTGCGCGACATCCGCCTGACCCGCATCTTCGAAGGCACCAACCAGATCAACCGCTTGGGCCTGATCGAAGACATGCAGCCCCAACTGCTGGCGCGCATGGCCGGCCAGCCCATCCACATCAGCGTGTAAAACAAAGAGGACAAGACATCATGCGAACCTATTTCGACGTAGACAGACGGACCTATCCGACCCGTGTCGGCCCGGTTGAGTTGCCCATCCTGTACTACAACACTGGGGCGGTGTTCGCATCCTTCCTGGTGGATGAAGACAAGGCCCAGGCCGTGTTGCCACCAGAACTGCAAGCCGTGACCTTGCGGCCCGGCAAGGGCCTGGTGACAGTGGCCTTTTTTGAATATGTAGATTCCTCCGTCGGGCCCTATAACGAGATGGGCATTGCAGTGGCCGGCCATCCTGTGAAGTCGAAGTTTCGGGACACGGCGGCGTGGCATTGGGGCAAATCGATGCTGCCGGGCATGTACGTGGCAGATCTGCCTGTGACGACGACGGCGGCCCATGCGGCAGGTCATGACTGTTGGGGCTACCCCAAGATCATCGTGCCCATTGATTTTCAGTTGCGAGACAAGGATCTGGATTGCGCTGTGCGCAGCGAGGATGGCCGTGATGTCTTGTGCCGGCTCGTCGGGCGCGCCGGGGCGAGTGTGAAGATGTCCGCCCCTAATCTGATGACCTACACGCTGTTCAAAGGGCAACTGCTGCGCACGGTGATCAACACCAGAGGGCAGATGCGGCACGGCATGGGTGGCGAGGTGCGCTTGCAATGCGATGGCGGCGGTGCGCATCCATTGAGCGCGCGCCTGCGAAATCTGGGGCTGCACGGCGCCACGCCATTGATGGTTCAGACCATTCAGGGCATGCACGCCATCCTGCCCGCCGGCGAGCCCGTGAAATGATTTTCAAACAACAGTGTTGCCGAGTCGATTTTTCGGTATAGAATTGCATTCTTCGTCGGGGCGTAGCGCAGCCTGGTAGCGCATCTGCTTTGGGAGCAGAGGGTCGTGAGTTCGAATCCCACCGCCCCGACCATTCAATTCAATGGGTCAGTTTCGCAAGGAACTGGCCTGTTTCCATTTCCAGACTCGTTTTCATTCCGCCTTTGTTCCAAAGCGTGCTTTCAGTTGCCGCCCCATCTGCCCTCGCAGAATGAGATCCAACAACGGCGGGCACAAAGTGTTGAGTTTGCTGATCCACCACGTTTGCCGGCCCATGATGGCGCCAGGCGAGCGTGCTGCAATTTCACGCAAGACGAAATCAGCCACATCCTGAACAGCATGCAGTGGTGCGCCCATTTGCGCCCACAGCGGGCCGTAGGGGCGTTCGGCATCCGTGTCGGCCGGTTCAGGACACAGATAGCTGACCGTCAGTGCGCGGCCTTCCAAACGGAACTCCCTGTTCAAGGCCTGACACAAGGTAGACATCGCTGAACGCGTCGCCACGTCTGCGGCGTAATAGGGCAGGGCCAGGTGACCGTCGCCAAAGCCGCCTATGTGCGCGATCACGCCATTCGGTTGCATGACCTGATCGGCCAGCGCGCGTGTCAACACCATCGGCCCCAGCAGGTTCACGCCCACGAGTTGCGCCATGTCGGCGAGGCTATGTTGCAAGAACGGTTTGCGCACATCACAGCCGGTGGCGAAAACGACCACGTCTTGCGGGCCCAGCCTGTCGGCGATGTCGTTCAAGGCAGCCAGATCCTGCAGATCCATCAACAAGGGCCTCACGCCCCACAGGCTGGCCACCTGTTGCAGGCGCGCTTCGTGCCGAGCCAGCGCGGTCACATGCGCACCTGCGTGCACGAAGGCCTGTACCAGTGCTTCGCCAAACCCACCTGTCGCGCCGATCACGCTGACGTGCAGTCCGACCAGTCTCGATGATTTGCTTGTGCGCACCTGATCTGCCGTGGGGCTTGCGCCTGTCATGGCAGTTCTCTCAGCAGGGTCAGCGTCAGGCGCCTGCTTTGATGTGGCCGGTCATCTGCTGGCCAGGTGCGCGCTTGCAAGAGTTGGCCTTCAACCCGCCACAGGCTATCGAGTCGATGTGACAAACCCAGGCGCCAGGACCAATCCGCCCAGCCGTCTTGCGCCTTGCCCAGGTAGTCGCGCCTGAACGCGGCGTTGGCGTAGGTTACGGCTACGCCCAGCCCGATCCACCCTGACGTGGTGGGCAGGCCAGTACTGATCCCGGACTCGGCCTGCCAGCCATGGCGCTGTGCCCCCGCGCCTTGCGACACGGCGCTTTGCCACCAGAGCGCAGGATGAAGTTGCAGGTTGGCAAAAACCTGGGCTTGCAGGCGCGGCCCTATTCGGGGTGCGTTCGTGCCTTCATCCTGCCGTGCGCGCCCCCATTGCGGCCAGGCCCTTGCGCCTACAACGTGTTCGCCAGGCAGGGGCGTTTGCCACCCTGCACCATGTTGCGTTGACAGGAACCAGCCGTCCTGTCGAAAGTAACCGAGCGCGGGCATGAGGCCGTATCGTTGATGCGACCCCTCGGGCGAGCGAGGAAGGCTCATCCATCCGGCACCCGCACTGAGCCGATCTGCAGAAGGGGGCGCATCCATGTCCGCCAGCGTGCCCCATGCGTGACTGCTTGCAGGCAGCCACAGGACCAAGAGCAGGCCCATGAGCCATGCCATGTGTGCAGCCGAGACGCGGCGCAAGGTGTCAGGCCTCCAGGTTGCGCAATCGGGCTGCCATCAGCCACCCCGATGGCAGCATCAGGAGCGCGTTGGCGGCCCACCAGGATGGATCGAAATCTGCCGTCAAGGCCCAGAAGGACAGCGCCATCAGGCCGGCGCAGAAGGTCAGGCACAAGCTGATGAGGATCAGGCTTTCACCCATGGCTGTTCGGGCTTGCCGGGTGAAGGCGATGCCGGCCAGGCCTGTCAGGGACGCCAGCAGGTCGAGCGGCAGGAAGGACCAGTTCCAGGCGGAAATGACCGGGTCGTGATAGCCCTTGAACAGCCAGGCAGGCGGCATGACATCGGCCAGCGCGATCAACCAGTACAGCAGCAGGCCAACATCAACAAGCAGCAGGTAGGCGCACAGTGCGGGCCAACTGCGCTGAACATGCCATCGGTTCATGGGGATCGTGTTCATGATCAAACGGCGCTGACGGCTGGTTTGCCCAATTGAATCAACACGACGCCAGCGATCACCAGGCCGATGCCAAGCAAGGACAGGGTGGACAAGGCGTCTCGAAAAACGACGTACCCGATCGCCGCTGTCAGTACGGTGCCCACGCCCGACCAGATGGCATAAGCCGCTCCGACGGGAATGTGCTTCAGCGACAGCCCGAGCAGGTAGAAGGCACAGACATAGCCCACTGCGGTGATCGCGACGGCGGGCCAGTGCTTGAAGCCATCGGAAGCGCGCAAGGCATTGGTGGCGATCACCTCGGCACAGATGGCCAGGGCCAGGAGCAGGGCAGGCGGTGAAGTCATCAGGATGTTGTTCATGAACGGATGGGCAGGTGAACGGCTGCGGGCACGTCGAGATGGGCCACGAAAGGGCGTTCAAAGCGATGATGGAACCAGCTGGCAAACGCCATGCATATGGGCGGGCACAGCAGGCAAAGGGCAAGCCATTGTGCGTGCGGCTCATTCAGCCAGATGCGGACTACCAGCCAGATGGCGAAGATCAAGGGTGCATGGGTGAGGTACAGCGAGTAGGCATAGTCCCCCACACCTTGCCACCAGGATCGCCCCAGTCTCAGGCTGGCCGCGTTGCTGCCGGTCAACGCCCAAAGCATCAACACGGTCACAGCGGTACACAGCACATCCAGGTAGGCCAGGTATTGTTCCGATCGCACAAATCCCAAAGACAGTGACACGGTCATGAGTGCAGCCAGGGCCAGCAGTCCCATCACGGGCGTGAGCCGCCACAGTGCGGCATGCAGCCATTGGCGCTGCTTGCACGCCCAGATGCCGGCGTAGAAGTGTGCGATCAGGCCCAGATAGGGGAGCGGGAAGTCAGGGATGGCCACCTGCGTGAGCCCGGCAATCAGGCCATACACGGCGCCATAGACCACGAGGATCGACCACCATGGCATGCGCTCGGCAAAGCGAACCATCATGGGGAAGCACAGATAGAGGTGGAACTCCGCCGCCACAGACCACATGGCGTAGTTGATCTGTGTGCTGTCCACGAAGTCCTGCAGCATCAACAGGTGGGAGACGACGCCAGATGTGGTGACGGGCACGCTGATGTCCCATTGCGAGCCAGTGTGCTCGCTGCCGGTCAACCAGATCACCAATCCCGACACGAGCAAGGCCACGTAGTAGGGCGGTGCAATGCGCATGAAACGACGCCAGTAGAACGCCCGTACCTTGTAGCGTGGCAGGTTCATGCGGCACGATGCAGCCAGAGAAAAGCCGCTCAGCACGATGAAGAACACGACGGCGTAGTGGCCGTAATACAGCCATGCCGTGGCCTGCAGCCAGGTACCGGAAGGCGTGATGCCGTAGCCCAGCGGTGGCGCCACGGCGGGCCATATCTGGAACCAGATGTGGCTGATCATCACGTAGAAAGCCGCCAGACCACGCAGCGCGGTCATGGCGTCCCAGTCGCTGCGCGATACCTGCCAGGCAAGGCGTGTCGCGGTCATGCGCGTGGTCTCGTTCAGTTCTTTTGAGCCAGCAGTACGCTGAACTGATGCGTCAGCGGTACGCGCTTTTTCTGAGCCGCTACCAGTTGCTCGAAAGCGTAGAGAAACTCGTCACGGCTACTTGGCTCGATGGCATCCAGAAAGCCTGCCGAAGCGCCAGACTTGAGCATGTATTCACGCACTTCCCCGGCCGATTCGTAGGGGATGTCCAGCGAGCCGTTCCAGCTGTTGAGGTGGGTCAGGCTGCCTTGGCAGAATTTTTTGGTCAGATAGCGTGCGTCTTCCGGCAGGTTGATCTTGATGGCTTTGCGCAGGTAGCGAGGCTGGCTGACGATGAGTTGCTCGAACAAGGCGCTGATCTCGGCCAGCGTGCACTTGCGGTTCTCGATGATGGCCAGAATGCCGCCTGGGCGCAGCACACGCTCGACCTGGGTGCGCAAGGTGTCGTGGTTGAAGTAGCACACGCCCCACGCGCACAACACGGCATCCAGTGATTCGGCCTTGCGCTCGCTGATGGCATCCAGCGCATCGCCGTGCCAGAAGTCAACCCTGGGGCCGTTCGTATGGCTGTTCTTGAGCTTGTTGACGGCCAGCATGCCCTCGGACAAGTCCACGGCAGTCAGGTGTGCATCTGGTTTCAGTCGTTTGCAAACGGCTGAGGTGAGCCGCCCCGTACCCGCGGCCAGCTCCAGAATGCGCTCGTGGCCCTTGAGTGGAATCTTCTCGGCGAATTGATCCGTGATGCTGCCCAGGTAGCGTCCGTAGTAGCTGTCATAGGTGGTGGAGGCCTGATCGTAGTCGTGCTCCACATCCGCGAAGTTGCCGACAATGTTCCATCGCACGGTGTTGATGGCCAGGCGCAGGGTATTGAGTGCTTTCATGATGGTGTGATGACAGGCTTGGGTTGATGGAGCAGGGATGAGCGTTTCAGGCCGCCAGGTCGGGTTCGGTGACCGAACTCAGAAAGTCGGCGAGCAACTGGATCGTTGTGTCGATCTGTGCGTAGCTGTGCGCCCGGTTCAGGAAGAAGCGGATGCGCGCGGCGTTCTTTGATACAGCCGGGTAGATGATGGGAAAGGCGTTCACACCACTTTCCCGCAAGGCACTGCAGGCGAGGATGGCGGCTTGTTGATCAAGGTAGATCGGAAACACGGGCGTGCCGCCTGCTGTGCCGGTGTTTAGTCCGGCGGCCTGGGCCTGCATCAGGAAGTGCCGGGATTTGTCCTGCAACTCTTCGACCAGTGAGGGGGCTCTGTCGATGATGTCGAGTGCAGCCAGCGCGGCCGCCGCATTGGCTGGAGGCAGTCCGGTGCTGAACACGAAGCCTGGACAGTTGTACTGCAGGAAGTCGATCAGGTCGCGATGGCCAGCCACGTAGCCGCCACAGCTGACCAGCGACTTGCTGAGTGTGCCCATCCAGATATCGATGGCTTCGGGCGGCACGCGGTACATCTCGGCAATGCCGCGGCCTGTTTCGCCGATCGTGCCCAGGGAATGGGCTTCATCCACCATCAACACGAAGTCGTACTTCGCCTTCAGGGCCACGATGGCGCGCAGATCAGGCGCATCGCCGTCCATGCTGTAGACCCCTTCCACCACCACCAGCACGTGCTTGAAGGGCCGTGCCTGTTTGAGCTTTTCCTCCAGATCCTGCACGTCGTTGTGATTGAAGCTGCGACGTTCTGCGCCTGACAGCTTGATGCCTTCGAGCACGCTGTTGTGGATGTAGGCATCGTGCAGGATCAGATCGCTCTTGCCGAACAGAAAGCCGATGGTCGTGACATTGGCGCCATGGCCACTGACAAAGGTCAGCGCGCGCTCCACGCCCAGAAAGTCGGCAATGCGTTGCTCCAGTGCCTGATGCAAGGGCGTTTCACCTGAGACCAGACGACTGGCGCCTGCGCTGGAACCAAAGCGCGCCACGGCATCCAGGGCGGCTTGCTGAACATCGGGATGCCGGGTCAGGCTCAGGTAGTCATACCCGGAGAAGTTGATCACTTCCTTTCCCGCTTCGGTCTGCATCATGTGGCCGTTGTGCGAGTGGCGAGGTTCGAAGTAGCCAAGCAAGTGCCCGATCTCCGCCTTGGCTTGTTTGAATACGCGATAGCGTCGATCGTGGTACCACCCTGAGTCAGGCTGAGAGGGGAAGTTGGAGTGCATGTGCATGGCAGACCCTTGCCTGGGAAATTGAACGAATACCGCACCAGCCAGAATCGGCCAAGGCGTTGTGCCCGTTTTGAAGAGGGCTCCCTGTTTTTGTATGAATCTTGTTTTGCTGGATCAAGGCCAGCTTGTTGATCTACTGTCGTTGATGGCGCCTGGTCGAACAACTACCAATCCTGGTAGTTGTCAAAGCAGGAATCTCTTCGGTGCATCAGGCTGCAAGCCGGCCTTGCACCTCGATCCAGCATGCGAACAAGGGCCGGCCATCCAGCACGACTGGTGGTGCCGCGCGGTGGGCTGCGAATCCTGCGCGACGCAGAAGCCGCTCGATGCCCAGTGGCGATACGGTGATCAATCGTTGAACACCATGTTGCGCTGCATAGGCCAGAACAGTGCGCAGCAGCCCTACGGCGACCGGCGATGAGAACTGGCTCAGCGGGTTGCCCTGCCGCTCGTTGAAGTCCATCGCGGCAAAGCGTGACAGCTCCCAGACATCTGCTTGCCTGGGGGGCAATTGCTGCCCCATCAGCTGCGGGAAAACTTCCTGCAAGAGGTAGGGGTGCGTTGTGGGCAGCAGGCGTGCGATGCCGTTGAGTTGCCCTTCGTCGTCCCGCGCAACCATGTACACGGTATCGGGGCCATCGAATTGATCGAGTTCCAGGCCGTCTTGCGTATTGAGTTCCCATCCCAGGCTCTCAACGAAGACGCGATGACGGTAGCGCGCCATGCCCGTCATCAAGTCAGGTTTCAAGCAAGCGGCCGTGCCAGCGATGTATTCCACCTCAACCTCCTTCGGTTTCGTTGAGGGGATTTCACTCGCTCCGTGCCTGATGCGTAACTACCAGAACTTGTAGGTAGTGTCGGCCCTGGGCTAACTTATAAGGAGGGGCACCTGCTCGCGCCACTGAAGGGCGTCGACCACGGTGGCCAAGGTCTGGAAGTTGCGATGCCAGCCATAGTCCAGCAGCCTGTCATCAACCAGCATCACATTGCTGCGAGGCAAGCCAACGCGCACATAGCGCAACACGCCATTGATCGTTTCCAGACGCCAGTCCCAACCCAGGCTGATCTGGGGCTCCGCGATGCCGATCCATTCCATGTAGCCAGAGATGGCTGTGGCGGTGCCGCAGCGCGCGGTGATGTCGTCATCGAGACCACTCATCAGATGCTGCAGACGCATGGAGAGCATCTGGTCCAGTGAGAGGCGAAGAAAGCCATCGTCTTGGGTCATGGCTGACGGTCCCTGTGTGATCAGCGCAAAGCCGGGGAGCGTAATTTGCCCGCTACGCGCTGAACACGTCAAGGGGATGAACCTTGATGGTACGGATGTGGTGAGCGAGTGGCTCAGCTCAGCAGGCCCAGCATGGCTGCACGCACCACGGCGGCGGTCTTGTTGGCAGAGCGCAGCTTGCTGGTTGCGTTCTTGATGTGGAAGTTCACCGTGTTGACCGAGATGGCCATGATCTCGGCGATCTCGCCGGACGTCTTGCCATCAGCACACCATTTGAGGATGTCGGTTTCCTTGGGCGTGAGTGGCCGCTGATCTTCGTCCCGCATGGCGCGCGTGATGGCGCGGGCCATGGCGGTGTGGGCCACATTGGCCAGCCAATGCATCTTCATCTGCTTGTCGTCGAGTTCGGTCTGAGACAGTGGTTCGCTGGACCGGCAAAGGGTCAGCATGCCTCCGCCGCCAAAAACATCCAGGCTGGACTGTGCCCAGCCCACCTTCAGCCCGAAGGATTGGGCATCGGCCCAGAATTCTGGGGCATCGGCAAACACCTGATCACTCCAGATCAGTGGCGACTGACTCTTGCGACAGTGCCGGACGGTGGGGTCTGTTTGCAGATAGCCTGCCTGCGTATAGCGGTCCTGCCATCCTTTGGGATAGTTGTTGAGCATGATCACGCGTGGATTGCTCAAGGGAATGGGTGCGCGCAAGCCATAAGCGCATTGCTCGAACCCGAGTGCCTTCGCTGCCTTTTCTATGGTTGCGAATACACCTTGCTGTGTTGGCGCATGTTCCAGCGCCGTCAGGAGATCTTCTGCCCACGAATTCATCACGCCACCAACCCGTCAGCCGCAAGCGTTGAAATGCGGGATGCTGTTCTGAAATGACAGATTGCGCCATCCCTAAGTTTCACGGAAATAAATGAAGGTCCGGTCAAGCCAGTATTTGTTTTCTGACCTTTGTCTTATTGCGCCGGATGGCTGTCGTGATTCGCCACCTGTTGTCAAAATGGGTCCATTCGAATAAGGGGAATGGGCCTTCGGGCATTTATCTGAGTGGTTGCCTTCTTTTCGCACAGCGCAACACAATCCGCGTTTTGTTAACAACTGACATATTGTTAACAAATCAACACATATAAAACGACATCCATTTATCGGCATTGCTGGGTGGTGGTTTGTCGTGCTGGCGGAAGCGATTGCTCATGAACAACAAGGTCCTCATCACTGGCGGGAACGCCAGCCGCAAGCGCGTTGTCCTGCTTGTGGCCTGCGTGTCGGCGTTGGCTTATGCCGCGTCTCAATTGCTGGATACCTCCGGCAGCAGCACCTTGCTTGCATCGGGCGATACCTCTTCGACCTCGACCTCGACCACGTCTGGCGCAGGCACGCTGGTGTCCGCCCAGAACAGCTATGCGGCGCTGACGCCCGAGCAAGCGGCCCTTACCAAGTGGGATGCGCCCGTGTCCTTGCCGGTTGTGCCTGTGGGTGCTGCCTTGTTGTCCAACGGCAAGGTGCTGGTGTGGGCCAGCAACCTGACGAACAACTTCAACGCCAGCGGCAACACGATGACCGCCTTGTTCGATCCGGTGACGGGCACCTCGGTGGCCCGCAACGTGACCGAAACGGCCCACAACATGTTCTGCCCGGGCACGGCCCGTCTGGCTGATGGCAGCTTGCTCATCAACGGCGGTTACGACGGCGCGCAAAGCTCGATGTACGACCCGGTTGGTAATACCTGGAAGACGGCTGGCAAGGTCAACATTCCCCGCGGCTATCCTGGCAGCACCACCTTGGCTGATGGCTCCGTGCTGACGCTGGGTGGCGCCTGGGGCAATGTGACATCTGATCCCAAAGGCGCGGAAGTCTTCAGTGTGGCCACCGGTTGGCGCACGCTCAGCGGCGTGCCCGATGTGCCCGAGTTCATGATGGACCGGACCTTCAAGAGCTGGCAGAGCAACTCGCACTACAACCTGATCCCCACAGGCAACGGCAAGGTCTTGCTGGCTGCGCCTTCGGTGGACATGTACTGGATCGACACGCAAGGCAATGGCAGCTATGTGCCTGCTGGCCAGCGTGGTGACGATGGCCTGGCCTTCTCGGGCAACACAGTGATGTTCGAGGCTGGCAAGATCCTCAAGGTGGGTGGTTCTTCGTGGAACAACAACACGCCTTCAAGCGCCGGCGCCTATCTGCTGGACACGAACAACGGCGGGGTGGATGTACAGAAGCTCGCCCCCATGGCGTATCCACGCACCTTCTCCAACAGCGTGGTGCTGCCCAACGGGCAGGTGGTCGTGGTGGGTGGCCAGACCAACACGCTGGAGTTCTCTGATTCGAATGCCGTGCTGGCGCCCGAGATCTTCGATCCGGTGACCAACAAGTTCACGGTGCTGCCGCCCATGAAGGTGGCGCGCAACTATCACAGCGTGGCCGTGCTCTTGCCTGATGGCCGTGTGATGGTAGGTGGTGGCGGCCTGTGTGCTTGCGCTGCCGACCATGCCGATGCGGAAATCATGTCGCCGCCGTATCTGTTCAATGCTGATGGCAGCAAGGCTGCGCGCCCGGCCATCATGGTGTCGCCTGACAAGGTTGGCTACGGTAGCACCGCCAACGTCGAAACTGACTCGGCCATCACGGGCTTTGCCATGGTGCGCCTGGGCTCTGTGACCCATGCGGTCAACAATGGCCAGCGCCGTGTCTCGCTGTCTTTCACACAGACGGATGCCACGCACTATGCGCTCAACATCCCGAGCAACCCCGGCATCCTGGTGCCAGGACAGTGGATGCTGTTCGCGATGAACGCCAACGGCACGCCATCCATGGCGCGCTTTGTGACGGTCAACAATGACGGTGCGCCCGTGTTGCCCGCGCAAGCGGCCATCACCGTGTCGTCCGGCGGTACGGTCAACGCGACCGTCAAGGCCTCGACCAGCACAGGCACACTGACTTACAGCGCCACCGGCTTGCCTCAAGGCGTGTCGATCAACAGCAGCACGGGTGCCATCACGGGCACGCCTTCCGTGCCCGGCAAGTACGTGGTGACCATCCGTGTGAGCAATGGCTCCCAGACGGTGAGCACGGACACGACGTTGGATGTGGTTGCCAGCGGTACAGGCACAGGCTTGCTGGCCCAGTACTTCAACAACACGACGCTCAGCGGCACGGCGGCTTTGCAGACCACGCAGGCTGTCAACTTCGCCTGGGGTGCGGCTGCGCCTGCAACCGGATTACCTGCCGACAACTTCTCCGTGCGCTGGAGCGGTTCTGTTGAAGCCGTGAGTTCGGGGGGCACCAAGATCCAGACGGTGTCTGATGATGGTGTGCGCGTCTGGGTGAACAACCAGCTCGTGATCGATAACTGGACTGCGCATTCGCCCACCACCAACACGGCCACGGTCAGCATGGTGGCTGGCCAGCGCTACAGCGTGGTGGTGGAGTATTTCGAGCAAGGTGGCGGTGCCACGATGCAGTTGCAGTGGCAACCCGCGGGCGCAACGGCTTTCGTGGCCATCCCGGCTGATCGCCTGTACCCAGGTGCCGTGCCATCGACCACGAACCTGGCTCAGGGCAAGGTGGCCACGCAGTCGTCTACTTATGAGACGGCGGCGGCCAGCCGTGCCGTGGACGGCAACACCAACGGTACTTATTCCGCTGGTTCCGTGAGCCACACGGCTTCGACTGCGGCACAAGACTGGTGGCAGGTGGATCTGGGCAAGCTCAGCCGCGTTGACCTGATCCAGTTGTGGAACCGCACGGACAGCAACACGGATCGTCTGCAGAACTTCTACGTGCTGATCTCGCCAGCCGACATGACTGGCCGCACTTTGGCCGATCTGCTGGCTGATCCCAAGGTCATCCAGCGCAAGGTGGCTGCCACTAATGTGGTCAGCAACATCGGCATCCCGGTCAATGGGCTGGGCCGCTATGTGCGTGTGCAGTTCATCGGTCAGAACTACCTGCATCTGGCCGAAGTGCAGGTCTGGGGTGGCCCGGGTGTCTATCACACGCCCACCATCAACGCGATCAGTGCGCAGACCGGGCTGATCAACAGCAACTTCAATCTGGCGGTCAGCGCCAGCGATGTCGATGGCAACCCGCTGGTCTTCAGCGCCACAGGCTTGCCTGCTGGCTTGAGCATCGTGCCGGCAACGGGCGTGATTCAAGGCAGCCCGACTGCTGCGGGTGTGTTCAACGTCACTGTCACAGCAGCCAACGATGGCGGCCTCAAGGCCTCCACCAGCTTCCAGTTGACCGTGCAGGATGTGGTGCCGGCCGTGACTTCCTTGCCTGCGCCATTGGTGAGCGCAGGCGGATCGGCCAGCTACACGCCCGCCATGGGCACAGGTGCCAGCGCGCAATACAGCTGGAACTTCGGTGATGGCACGGGCGATACGGCGTTCAGTGCCACGGCAGCCAACAGCCACAACTACAGCACACCCGGCGTGTACAACGTGGTCCTGACCGTGCGCACGGATGATGGTCGCGTGTCGTCCTATCGCTTCCTGCAGGCCGTGGCCAGCAGCGCAGCGACAACGGTCAGTCGTTCGACATCCAATCTGGCGCTGGAGGCCCGCACAGGCGCATCGGCGCGTCTGTGGCTTGTCAATGCGGACAACGATTCCGTCAGCGTGTTTGATACGGCCACCAATGCCCGATCGGCCGAAATCAATGTGGGCAGTGCGCCGCGCAGCATAGCTCGCGCCAACGATGGCCGCATGTGGGTCGTCAACAAGGGAGGCGCCTCCATCAGCGTGATCAGCCCCAGCACCCTGGCTGTCGTGCAGACCATCAGCCTGCCGCGTGCTTCGCAGCCCTATGGCATCGTGTTCTCGCCGCTGGACGGCAGCGCACTGGTGACGCTGGAGGCTGGTGGCAAGCTGCTCAAGCTGGATGGCAGCACCGGCGCCCAACTGGCTTCGCTGGATGTGGGCATGGACGTGCGCCACATGGCACTGAGCTCGTCGGGTGACAAGCTTCTGCTGTCTCGCTTCATCACCAAGCCCTTGCCCGGTGAGAACACGGCCAGTGTCAGCACCGTCAACGCTGCCGGCAGTCCGGTTGGGGCCGACGTGCTGGTGGTGGACCCGCGCAGCATGAGCCTGAGCAAGAACGTGGTGTTGGCGCACAGCGAGCGCGTGGATGGCTCCAACTCGGGTCGAGGCATCCCCAATTACCTCGGCGCAGCGGCCATCTCGCCTGATGGGCAAACCGCCTGGGTGCCTTCCAAGCAGGACAACGTCAAGCGCGGCACCCTGCGTGATGGCAACAACCTGGAGTTCAAGCACACGGTGCGTTCCATCAGTTCGCGCATCGACATGGGCAGCCTCAACGAGGATCTGGCTGGTCGTTTGGACTTCAATCTCTCCAGCGTGGCCAGTGCGGCAGCCTTCCATCCGAAGGGCGCCTACTTGTTCGTCGCACTGGAAACCAATCGCCAGGTTGCGGTGGTGGATGCCGCAGGCAAGCAGGAACTCTTCCGCCTGGAAGTGGGCCTGGCGCCGCAAGGCCTGGTGGTCTCTGCAGATGGCTTGAAGCTGTATGTGAGCAACTTCATGAGCCGCACGGTCAGCGTCATCGACCTGACGCCGCTGGTCAACTTCGGTCAGGCTACGCTCAATGCGCCAGCCACGCTGAATGCCATCACGACAGAGAAGCTCCCAGCCACGGTGCTCAAGGGCAAGCAGTTGTTCTATGACGCACGCGATCCGCGTCTGGCACGCGACAGCTACATGAGTTGTGCCAGCTGCCACAACGACGGTGGGCACGATGGTCGCGTGTGGGACCTCACCGGTCTGGGCGAAGGCCTGCGCAACACGATCACCTTGCGTGGCCGTGCCGGCATGGCCAATGGCTTCCTTCACTGGAGCGCCAACTTTGACGAGGTGCAGGACTTTGAAGGTCAGATTCGTGGCCTGGCCGGTGGCACGGGCCTGATGAGCGATGCGGACTTCAAGCTCGGTACACGCAGCCAGTCACTGGGAGACAAGAAGGCTGGGATCAGCGCCGATCTGGATGCGCTGGCAGCCTATGTGGGCTCGCTCAGCACCTTTGCACCATCGCCCAACCGCAACGCCGATGGCAGCCTGACTGCCGCAGCGCTGGCCGGCAAGACCGTGTTCAAGAACCTCAATTGCGCGCGTTGCCACGGCGGCAATGACTTCACCTTGAGTGGCGATGCCACGCAGTTGAAGGACATCGGCACCATCAAGGCCAGCAGCGGCACCCGTCTGGGCGGTGCCTTGCCTGGCATCGATATCCCTACGCTGCGCGATGTGTGGTCCACAGGCCCGTACCTGCATGATGGCTCTGCGGCGACCTTGGCTGATGCGGTCAGTGCGCACAACAGCGCCAGTCTCAATGGCGCTGTTGTCAACGCAACTGACATGGGCAACCTGGTGGCCTACCTGTCGCAGATCGGCAGCGAGGAGGGCGCCGCCCCCGTGCCCTACACAACCGGCACGGTCTTTGGCAAGACCACAACAGGAACGGCGTTTGCCGATGCCGTTGTGGCCGGGCAGAAGCTGACCGGCGTGGTGGTGCGTGCAGGCTGGTGGCTGGACTCCATCCAGAGCCTGGCCACACCGACCAACCTGCCATTGCATGGCGGGACTGGCGGCACGGCGGTGACCGTGACCTGGCCGGCCACGGAGTACCTGGTTCGCATCTACGGCAAGGTGGGATCGACGGGCGTGATCTCCGTGCTCAACTTCGTGACCAACACCGGTCGCGTCCTGGGGCCATACGGCACCGGCCAGGGCCAGACCAGCACCACAGCCTTTGACTACACCGTGCCCACGGGCAACCGCGTGCTGGGCTTCGCGGGTAACGCGAGCACCTATCTGAATGCGCTCGGGGTGATCTATGGCCCGCTTTGATCGCGGGCGAGCGCTGGGGCGCATGCGTTGGGGCCTGCTGCTGGCGGCTCTGGCGTTCTGCGCGGTATCGGGCGGGGGCTACTGGTGGTGGCAGCAACAAGCCAGGTTGGTTGAAGGTGAAGCCTTGTTTCGTGGCGAGGCGGCGTTGGCTGGTGCGCTGGCCGGGCAAGCACAGAGCCTGCCGTCCATGGCCACGCGATGCAGTAATTGCCATGAAACCCATCAGCCGCAACCGCTGGCAGACAAGGCTTCCTCGCCCGTGTCGGCGAGCACCTATGCCAGCCCCTTGAGTGCCACGTGGCTCCAGCAAGCGCGCTTGCGCCATGGCGGCCCTGAAACGCGCTACGACGCACGAAGCCTGTGCCAGTTGCTGCGTACCGGCGTTGATCCCGCCATGATCATGGTCAGCACGGTGATGCCGCGCTATCAGGCTACAGATGCACAATGCGCTGCATTGTGGACCTATCTCACCTCGCGATGACACGTATTCATGCCTGCGCACGGTCAACTGCCTTGATGGACAGGCGCCATGCCTTGCTGAACCTGGGGGCACTGCTGTTGAGCAGTTCGGCGGGGGCTAGCGCTTCGGCAGATAAATCCAAGAGCAAGCGCTCAGGCAAGCAATCCGAGGAGCAGGCATCGGCCGAGCGTGTCAGCCAGCACTTCCCGTTTGGTCCGGTGTGGCCGGTTCGCCCTTTGCCAGCCTGGCCCGTGCAGACGCACCTGGGGCGTAGCACCACGCTGTCAGCCTTGTGCAAGAGCCATGTCACGGCCATTCAGCTGATCTATACCAACTGCTCTGCGATCTGCCCCATCCAGGGGGCCTTGTTTGCGCAGGCCCAGAAAATGGCAATGGGCAAACTGTCCGATCATGCCCAGTTCCTGTCCTTGAGCATCGACCCCTTGTCGGACACCCCTCAGGCCTTGTCCCGATGGATCAGAAAATACGACCCGAGCCCAGGCTGGCTGGCCGCGGCGCCGGCCATCGACGATGTACGCGCCATGCGGGACCTGCTGAGCAAAGGCGGCGAAGCGCAAGGCGAGTCGCTGGATGCCCACCCCGGCCAGGTCTATTTCATCAATCGAAAAGGGGCCTTGGTACACCGCTCGCCGTCACTGCCTACGGCTGCGCAAATCGTCGCGATCATGGCAGACATCGAGCGCAGCCCGGATTGACCGCTCTCCGCAGTTGCTCCCAACGAGGGCACTCGCGAGGCGTCTTGCCGATCGCCTTCGTCAGATGGGTGTTCTCCTATCATCGAGCGCGACACCGCTGGTTGCTGACATGGCGTATCGGCTCAATGCTTGTTTGATGTGCGACGTGTGCTTCTCGAAGAGGTGATACGCCAGCAAGCTGAATGCCAATAGGGCCAGAACCATTCCAGCATAGACGGCCAACTGAGAACCCGTGGGCGGTGCTTTCAAATGGATGAGCCCATTTTGACCAAGCGCGGCGGCTGCAAACACCATGGCAGGGAAGTGGAACAGGTAGGTCGAGAAAGAAAATTCTGCAGCCCAATGGTGAAAGTTGGCCATTGGCAAAGGCTTGCGGACGGTGGACAGGCTGACGAGCAGCAGGCAAAAGGTTGTGGCAACCACTGCGTCGGCCATGAATTCAAGGGCCATGCCAGCCTGTGCGTGATGGAGTCGAGTCCATGCCATGGCGGCAAGAAACAACAGCGCGGCTATGGTGCAGTTGGGCTTTTTGATATGGGCGCGAACCCACACGTGAGCGCCCAATCCCATTACCCATAAGGCACCCCATAGCAGCATCTGTGTTGGTAGCAGGGCTGCCAGCGCCAGCGCTGCCAGTGCACAAACAGTACGATGGGCGCGCGACTTGAAGGCCATGGCGACGAAGGCGAACAGGCAGTAATACCACCACTCGTTGGCAAGACTCCATAAAGGGCCATTGGAGCCCAAAGGGGAAACCAGGATCCCTTGCAGGTTCAACAAATTGCCCGAGATGGTCAACCAATCGGTGCGTATGAGAACGTGGTCAGGCAGCGAGTTGATGCTGTACTCAGACAGCGCATTGGCGTACATCCGCGAAGACTCAAACCAGTGTGCCCCTGTCCTGTCGAATACCCAGCCAACGATCAAGGCTGGTATGAGCACGGTGTAGATGCGGCTGAATCTGGCGATGAAGTAAGCGCCTGGGTCAGGTGTGTGTGTTCGCCATCTATCCAGTGTCATGCCGCCAACCAGAAAGCCGCTGATGACAAAAAATATGATGACGGATTGATGCCCGAAACCCGTGAAAAAGTAGAACGCTTTGATGGCCCAGCCAGCGCCATGCAGCTCACCCATATCGGTCAGCAGCATATTGCGGACATGCCCACAGACCACGAGCCATGCCGCCATCCAGCGGGCCATATTGAGAAATGACGATAAACCTGGGCTCACAGGTCGCCCCCC
>NZ_SCTN01000400.1 GCF_004297345.1 Aquabacterium sp.
CAGGCACGGATGTGGTCGGCGATGACCTTCAGGCTAGGGCTTTCGGGATCAACATCGGTGCCGCCGCCGGTTTCCACAGCGGCCTTGGCTGCGGCCAGCAAGGCCACGAACAGATCGATCTCGTAGTTGGCGTGCACGTGTTGCAGCACGGCGGCGATGCGCTCCAGGCCCATGCCGGTGTCCACCGAGGGCTTGGGCAGCGGGTGCATCACACCGGCTTCATCGCGGTTGAACTGCATGAACACGTTGTTCCAGATCTCGATGAAACGATCGCCGTCTTCATCGGGGCTGCCGGGAGGGCCGCCAGGGATTTCCGGACCGTGGTCGTAGAAGATCTCGGTGCAGGGGCCGCAAGGGCCGGTGTCACCCATCATCCAGAAGTTGTCAGACGCGTAGCGGGCGCCCTTGTTGTCGCCGATGCGGATCACGCGCTCGGCGGGCACGCCCACTTCCTTGGTCCAGATGTCATAGGCCTCGTCGTCTTCGGCGTACACCGTGACGGTCAGCTTCTCGGCTGGCAGCTTGAACTCTTTGGTCAGCAGCTCCCAGGCGTAATTGATGGCGTCACGCTTGAAGTAATCCCCGAAGCTGAAGTTGCCCAGCATTTCGAAGAAAGTGTGGTGGCGCGCGGTGTAGCCGACGTTGTCCAGGTCGTTGTGCTTGCCGCCGGCGCGGATGCACTTTTGCGAGGTGGTGGCGCGGGTGTAGGGGCGCTTGTCAAAGCCCAGGAACACGTCCTTGAACTGGTTCATACCCGCATTGGTGAACAGCAGGGTCGGGTCGTCGCCCGGCACAACGGGGCTGGACGCCACGATGGTGTGGCCCTTGGACTGGAAAAACTCCAGGAAGGTCTTGCGGATATCAGCGGCTTTCATGAGGGCTTTCTGCTTTTGTCGCTCGTATCGGAATGCTGGCCGCCCGACAGGGTCATGGGCGGAACCTGGGATTATAGGTTTGAGGCGCCCTATCATGGCGGATTGAACCAGACCCGTTTCAGGCGGGCGAGCCGCATGCAAAGTGGCATCAGACACGAGGACCGACAAGCTATGAACACGAACACTTCTCCGCTGGCCTTGCTCCAGGACCCGACGCTGCTGAAAACCGACGCGCTGATCGACGGTCAATGGGTGGGCGGCGCCCTGCGTTTCGCGGTGACGGACCCTGCGACTGGTGCCCCCCTGGCCGAGGTCGCCAACCTGGGCGCAGACCAGACGCACATCGCCATTGCCGCAGCCAACCGCGCCTGGCCCGCCTGGCGCGCGATGACGGCCAAGGCCCGCGCTGCCATCATGATGAAGTGGTTCCATCTGCTGAACCAGCATGCTGATGACCTCGCCCGCATCATGACGGCCGAGCAAGGCAAGCCCCTGGCCGAGGCCAAGGGTGAGGTGGGCTACGGCGCCAGTTTCATCGAATGGTTCGCCGAAGAGGCCCGCCGCGTGTACGGCGAAACCGTGCCCAGCACCGACCCGAGCAAGCGCTTTCTGGTGATCCGCCAGCCGATTGGCGTGTGCGCGGCCATCACGCCCTGGAACTTCCCCATCGCCATGATCACCCGCAAGGTGGCCCCTGCCCTGGCCGCTGGCTGCCCGGTGGTCATCAAGCCGGCTGAGGCCACGCCCTTGTCAGCCCTGGCCGTGGCGGAACTGGCACAACGTGCGGGCATGCCGGCTGGCGTGCTCAACATCATCACGGCGGATGCGCAGCAGTCCATCGAAGTGGGCAAGGCACTGTGCGACAGCGACACGGTGCGCCATCTGTCGTTCACCGGATCGACGGAAGTGGGCCGCATCCTGATGAAGCAATGTGCGCCCACGGTGAAGAAACTGGGGCTGGAGTTGGGCGGCAACGCGCCCTTCATCGTGTTCAACGACGCCGATCTGGATGCCGCCGTGGAAGGCGCCATGATCAGCAAGTACCGCAACGCCGGGCAGACCTGCGTGTGCGCCAACCGCCTGTACGCCCAATCGGGCATTTACGACGCCTTTGTGGCCAAGCTGGCCGAGCGCGTGGCGCAGATGAAGGTGGGCAATGGTTTCGAGGCTGGCGTGACCCAAGGCCCCTTGATTGAGGCCGAGGCCTTGGCCAAGGTGGAAACACTGGTGGCCGATGCGCTGGACAAGGGTGCCAAGGTGGTGACTGGCGGCGCGCGTGCCGATATCGCGGGTGGCCACTTCTACCAGCCAACCGTGCTCTCGAATGTGACGGCCGACATGCGCATGGCACGCGAAGAGATCTTCGGGCCCGTGGCACCGGTGTTCAAGTTCGAGACGGAAGCCGAAGCCATCGAACTGGCCAACAACACCGAGTTCGGGCTGGCCAGCTACTTCTTCAGCCGCGATGTGGGCCGCATCTTCCGCGTCAGCGAAGGCCTGGAGTACGGCATGGTGGGCGTCAACACGGGGTTGATCTCGACCTGCGAGGTGCCGTTTGGTGGCGTCAAGCAATCGGGCCTGGGCCGCGAAGGCGCGCGCCAGGGCATGGACGATTACGTGGAAGCCAAGTACATCTGCCTGGGCGGGCTGGACAAGTAAGCCACCCTTGGTAAGCGGCCTTACAAAAAGCCATGCCGGGCATCGGTGGAGAACCGATGTCCGGCATGGCTGGCCTGGCCCCTCAAGCGCAGGCCAGGCTATCTCGGTCAACTCGACTCAGTCGCCTTGATGCAGATGACGCAAGCCACCCAGCAGCGGGTCGCTGATGCTGTGGCGGCCGTTCTCCACGTGCCCAGCCAGTTGGCAAGCGTAGCTGCTGTCACCGTCAACCGTGACCAGCAGGTCATACCAGCCGCGAGTTCTGTCCAGCGACACGCGCATCATCGCGGTTTCGCCCACGGACAAACGACGCTTCTCGCCTGAATGCTCTGCGGCATGGCCTGAGTACTGATCCACCACGCGCACATTGGCGGCGTGTTCGCACTGGTTGGTGATGCTCAAGACCACGTCAGCCAGGCGTTCGTCATAGGCTGCACGCACCAGCAAGCGGGTGCTTGTGAGTGCCACGCCGCCCTTGAAAGCACGGTAGAAGCCGTTGGGGCCGTGCACTTCCAGGTCATACGCCGACAAGCCCATGGCCTGCACAGGCCAGACGCCTGAAAGCTGCTTGCCTGCGTCAACGGTGTACGAGCGCGGAGCATGAGCCCCCTTGGCGGACCGCACCTGATAGACCACCGTGGCGCGGCCCGTGTTGACGAAATCAATGCCGAAAGCGCCATCCAACACCTTCACGCGGCCGTGTGCATGCGGCGCATAGGGCAAGGCCCGCGCCGGACGCACGCCCTTTTCCTGTTGCGGCATCTGCTGCAGATCGGGCACGGCCAGTGTGTAGTTGGGCTGGCGTGTCAGGTCCGTCGGCAAGTAGCCATCGGTATCGGGCAGGCTCACGGCCGTGCGGTTGGGCGACGCGAAGTCAAAGGCCGAAGTCAAATCACCCACCACCGCACGGCGCCATGGCGTGATGTTGGATTCGTGCAAGCCGGGGTGGGACTTGGCAAAGCGGGCTTCAATGAAGCGGATCAAAGAGGTGTGATCGAACACTTCGGAGTTGACCCAGCCGCCCTTGCTCCAAGGCGAGATCACCAGCAACGGCACGCGCATGCCCAGGCCGTACGGGGCCTTGGGATGGTTGCTGTCACCGGGGTAGATTTCGTTGACGACATCAACGGTGGAGGCGCCCTGCTCTGCCGAGGCAGCGGGCGTCGGTGGCACCATGTGATCGAAGAAGCCGCCTTCTTCGTCGTAGTTGATGAAGAACACGGTCTTGCTGAAGATCTCCGGGGAGTCAGCCAGCGCATCGATGAACTGAGAGATGTACCAGGCACCGAAATCAGCCGGGAAATTGGGATGCTCGGTATAGGCCTCAGGCGCTGCAATCCAGG
>NZ_SCTN01000401.1 GCF_004297345.1 Aquabacterium sp.
AGAAGCCAGCGCAAAAGCCGCATAGGAGAAGAACACCAGCGCCAAGGCAGACTTGAACACATAGCGCATACCGGTGAAGAGCCCCAGCAATGCCAGTGCCATCGTGAATATGCCCTTGACCATGCTCTGAAGGTCTCCGCCGCCACCACCTGGCCTGAACGTAGCCTCAAATGAAAAGTAAACAAGGCCAATCAGAAAGAACGTGAGAAACCGAGCGGGATTGAGGAAGTACAGAATCCCCGTTGCAGACACCAGCAAAAACGTCAGCAGCAACAAGCCCAGTTGGAAAAATGGATTGGAGAAATCAGAAACGATCCATCCGAAAGCCACGGCAAAAGACGCCAAAGACAAGGCCAGCATCACCCCCATCAGGCCATCACGCGACTGCTGGTGCACATCCGCGCCTGTATCCATCAGGTAGGAGCTGTTGTTGAACGTATGTTGTGTCATGACTTCATGCCTTTGGCATCACCGGCCAGCACAGACAGCACTTGCGTGGCACATCTGTCCCAATCAAACTTTGCTGCAATCTGCACTGCAGCCTCCTCGCGTGCACCCGTCGTCGTACCAACACTCAGCAGATCCGACATGTATTCGGCAATTTGCGCCGCATCATGAGGGTTCACCAGGCGCGCGCCTCCTGCGGTGACCTCCCGCATGACGGGAATGTCCGAACATAACACCTTCGTCCCGTGAGACAAGGCTTCCAGAGGCGGAAAACCGAATCCTTCTATCAGCGACAGGAAAACGAAGAGGTCCGCGTGCGCGTAATAGGTATGGAGCTGCCTGTCACTGATGCCCTTGACCGCCGTCACGCCTGTCTGCATCGGATCATCAATGCCGCAAACGACCAGAGGCAAGGGCTCAACCGTACGCGCTCTGTAGCGCTGATATGCGGCCAGGAGCACTGCAGCATTTTTGTGCGGCAGGGCCGAACTCACTGCAAACATGTAGGGGCGGCCGCCAAGAGGATGCACAGGATCAGGCGCCTTGAACGGCACCCCGTTGTAGATCACGTGCGTTCGGGCAGGAGAACGCTTCACACGCGACAAGACGTCTTGCGCCGTCGCGTGAGAAATCACGATCAACTCATCCGCGTGCCGGGCCGTTCTCATCAGTGCGTTGTTGACCACCAGGGACTCGAGCCGACCGAAGTAGCCAGGCTGATGCTCCTCGTACCAAAGAGGAATGAGGTCATGCAAGACAGCCACGGTCTTGAGCCCGAAAGAAGGCCCGAACCACCCAGGAATGAATCCTTTTGGAGAAAAATAGCCAGGCGCCCCGACCCGCCGCGCAAACGACTGCGCACCAAATCGCAGCCAGGCTTGCCGGGCACGCGTGCCGGGCTTGTCGTCATCCAACACAAGATGACGCGTGACAGAAGGATGACCGGCCGGGTCAAAATCGACCATACCACCACGATTGCAGGCAACATGTAATCTCATGCCATCACCAATCCGGGGCAGCATGTGATGAAACAGATTCACGGCGTAGTTGTAGATACCCACGCTCTTGCCCAATCCGGGGGCCAACTCGGCCACGTCAAATACGAAGTCCATCAGGCCCTCTTGAGCGAGTAGCGCACCGCGTCATAGATGCCTTGCGCCGCATGCTCATAAGAAAATGACTGAACATGCGCCATCCCATGTCGAGCGAACTGTTCGCGCTGGCTTGTGTCGCGCAACAAGGTTGCTGCGGCCTCAGCCCAAGCGTCAACGTCCAGTGGCAGCACGCGGCCATTGCGCCCATCCAACACGAGATCACCTGCCACACCGGCCATCGGCGTCACGATAACGGGCACGCCTGCCGCAAACGCTTCATTGGCCACCACACCCCATGTATCGATCTGGGTCGGGAACAGCATGACCCTGGCCGAAGCGTAATGGTCTGGCAGATCCGTCTGCTTGACGAAACCAGCGAACACCACATCGACGTCCACCGCAATCTCGGCCGCACGGCGCCGCAGCTCATCGTCCAACTCGCCTGAGCCCATCATCAACAAGCTGGTTCGGCGCCCTATCTTGCGTGCCACCATCTGGGCAACAGCCATCGCAAAATCAGGATTCTTGGCAGCAATGAAACGCGCACTGAACACAAAGTCAAAGCGCTTGCCATCGTCTGAGAGACGCGGATGGTAGATCGCGTTGTTGGCACACAGATGCGACTGAAACATCTGGTCTTGCCCGATACCGTAGGAGCGGTATAACTCGAATGATCCCTGACTGGCGCCGATAAAGGCTCGCGTGCCGCCATACACCCAGCGACGCACCAGACGATGCACCCAAGACAGCGTGCCTTCGGTGAAGTAGGTGCCGTCAGTCATTGCGACGTGACGCGCACCATGCATCCGAGCATAGATGTAGGCAAAGATGAACGAAGGATTAAAACCTGTCGTCACCACCACATCAGGCGCGAATTCTCTCAAGCGGCTCCAGACATCCGGATTGCAGTGAATGAACCTGCCGCGGTATGTCAGAAACTTTTCCTTGAAATAGATCTGCTTGTAACTGGCCTGCTGAAGGTCCCAGGCGCGATCTGGCTCACGCCCGCTGCAGAAAAAGACACAGAGATCCATGTCCTCGTGTCGCACCAGGTTCTCGTAGACAGGAATACGGTAAGGCGCCGGGATGTTCGTCACCATGGCCACCTTGATCGGTCTACCGTCCTTACGTAACTGCTTCAAGATCCATCCTTCTGATCATGCTGAACCTGGGCCTCTCCCTGAAGGGACTGCTGCGCCCGCAGCCGCTTCATATAACCGGAAACCAGCACAAGCACCACAAGCACCGCAAACAGGTTTCCACCGGCCACAGCCCAGATTGAATAGGGAATCAGCGCGTACGTCAGCAGTACCTGTCCCAGATAGGCCGCAGCCGATACCCACAACCATGGGCGCTGCTGCCCAAGGCAATAGAACACCCGCTCATACACAAAGTTGACCGCTGCCAGCGAAGCCGCCACCGCGTTGATGACAAACAGACCGCTCAGCTGAACCGCGTCCACCTTATACAAGGCCGCGATAGGCACCGAGCCACAAGCCACCAGGGTGGATGCCGCCACCGAAACAAGCAGGCACTTCCTCACCTGAACACGCACCTCCTGCCAGAAGGCCATCTGATCACCTTGATGAGCCACTGCCAGCGCCCGCATCACGCGCCCACTCCAACTGGTCATGGGCAACAGCATCACGGCCATCCACTGCAAACCGATCGCCACGAGACCCAAGCCCTCTCGGCCATGGACCTTCTCCGCCAGATAGACGCAAGCGATCCAGTTTGTCGCGTTATTCAATACGGTAGCCGCAACGCTGGGCAGGGCTTTGAGCGCCAGAGAGCCCGCCTCCTGCTCCAAGGCCATGGCGCCCGTCGACGTTGCTTCGCGCTGCTTGCGCCACAACCACAAACTCAGAAGAACCCCGGGCAACAAAGCAACCAGACTGGCCTGCGCCAGGATGCCGGGCATGCCCAAGCAATACAAGACAGGAAGCGCCGACAGAATGGCCAATGCCGTCAAAGCGCTGATCAATACGGAAGCCGGCAAGGACAGGTCAGCGCCATGGCAGACACCCACCACCAATTGCGTCAGCAACTGCCCCAGGATCAGCCCGAACCCGACCAGCAAGACGAAATCGGCTGTCAACGACTCGGCTTGATGCAAGCCCGACAGCCTGAACAACAGCGCACACCCCAAGCCAGCCATCAGCAAACTGACTACAACAGGCCAACGATGCGCCCGCAAGATGCGCCATAGGGGCGTGTCATGGTGATGGCGAGCAGCCATCAGCGTGGCGTTGTTGGCCATCACGGCCGACATGGGCGTGGTCGGGCTAGCCGTCGTGATCAAGACACCGGAATAAAGACCCAGTGCCTGC
>NZ_SCTN01000402.1 GCF_004297345.1 Aquabacterium sp.
CCGAAGTCAACATGCACGGCATCCAGACCTCGGGCAACTGCATCCGCAACATCACGGCCGACGCCATGGTGGGTGTGGCTGAAGACGAAATCATCGACGCCCGCCCCTATTGCGAAGTGCTGCGTCAGTGGTCGACCCTGCACCCTGAGTTCGCCTTCCTGCCTCGCAAGTTCAAGATCGCCGTCAGCGGCGCCAAGGAAGACCGCGCGGCCATCTACTGGCACGACATCGGCCTGCAACTGGTCAAGGATGACGAAGGCGAAGTCGGCTTCAAGGTGATCGTGGGCGGCGGCATGGGCCGCACGCCGATCACTGGCACCGTGATCAACAGCTTCGTGCCCTGGCAGCAGATCCTGGTCTACATCGAGGCCATCGTGCGCGTGTACAACCGTTATGGTCGTCGCGACAACATGTACAAGGCCCGCATCAAGATCCTGGTGAAGGCTGAAGGCCAGAAGTTCTTCGATCAGGTCAACCAGGAGTTCAGCGACATCCTGACGCGTGACGTCGATGGCGCCGCCCACATCATTCCACAGGCCGAGTTCGACCGCGTGAACGTTGGCTTCGATTACCCAGAGGCGGTCAAGGCTTACGCACCTGCCGGCAATGGTCTGCCAGCTGATGCGTCCGACGCTGACAAGGTGCAGTTCGGCAAGTGGCTGGAGCGCAATGTCAAGGGCCACAAGGTTCAGGGCTACAAGAACGTGCACCTGTCGGTCAAGCGCGTGGGCCAGGCCCCTGGCGACGTGACCGATGCGCAGATGGATGCGATTGCCGACATGGCTGACCAGTTCAGCTGCGGCGAACTGCGCGTCACGCACGACCAGAACGTATTGCTGCCTTTCGTGCGCGAAGACCAGCTGTTTGCCTTGTGGCAAGCCGCCAAGGCAGTCACGCTGGCATCGGCCAACCTGGGCTTGCTCAGCGACATGATCGCCTGCCCGGGTGGTGACTTCTGCGCCCTGGCCAACGCCCGCTCCATCCCCATCGCCAACGACCTGATCGAGCGCTACCAGGATCTGGACGAGCTGTACGACATCGGCGACATCGACCTGCACATCTCCGGTTGCATCAACTCCTGCGGCCACCATCACACCGGCCACATCGGCATCCTGGGCGTGGACAAGGACGGCACCGAGTGGTACCAGATCACCCTTGGTGGCTCGGATGGCTCCGACCACGCGCCTGTGAGCGCCGTCGGCAAGGTGATCGGCCCCTCGTTTGCGGCTGACGAAGTGACCGACGTGATCGAAGCCGTGATCGAGACCTACAAGGGCCAGCGCGCCGCCAACGAGAAGTTCGTCGACACCGTCAAGCGCATCGGCATCGACCCGTTCAAGGCAGCGGCCAATGCCGTTCGCCGTTCCACTGCGAAGGCAGCCTGATCGGGCAGAGAGGACACACCATGAAATTCATCGATACCCATCACGACCAGTGGCACACCGTGGGCGGCGAAGACGGCCCCATGTCTCACCCACCGATCAAGAGCTACAGCCTGCTGACACTGGGCCAGTGGCATGCCGTGCGCGAGCAGTGGCCTGCACAAGGCTCGGCGGATTACAAGCCTGTTGGCGTGATCCTGCCCAATGACACCGACATCGAAGTGCTGGAAGCCGACGTGGCCAAGCTGGCCCTGGTGGTACTGCAGTTCCCCAAGTGGGTGGACGGTCGCGCCTATAGCCAGGCCCACATCCTGCGCGCCCGTTACCGCTTTGGCGGCGAGATCCGCGCCACAGGCGAAGTGTTGGTAGACATGATGCCCCTGATGGCCCGCTCCGGCTTTGACGCCGTGGTGCTGCGCGCCGATCAGGAGCGAGCCGCTGCAGAGCGTGCCCTGGGCTTCTTTGCAGCCCGCGGCCACTACCAGGGCGACATCAAGGCGACCAAGCCCGTATTTGGTCGCGCGGCCTGAGTCTGAATCACAAGGAGTGAGCTGACATGAGCGAATCCTCTTCTCTGGGCGGCGTGTCGTCGCTGATCGGCGGCGCCGCACCTGCTGGTTCGGCCATCGCGCTGTACAACAACCCGAGCCCGACCTACGCCGACAAGGTGCACGCCACGATCGAGCTGCTCAAGGCCGCGGCCATCGAGCACAACGGCAAGGTTGTGCAGGCCACCAGTCTGGGCGTGGAAGACATGATCGTGACCGATCTGATCGCCCGCTATCGCCTGCCCATTGCCATCGGTACGCTGGAAACCGGCATGCTGAACCCTGAGACAGCTTCGCTGATCGGCACGATCGAGACGCACTATGCTGACATGGGCATCCACGTCGAGCTCTACAAGCCCGTTCAAGAGGCCGTGATCGAGTTCGTGCAGAAGAACGGCGAGAAAGCCATGTACGAAAGCATCGACCTGCGCAAGGCCTGCTGCGGCGTCCGCAAGCTGGAGCCGCTGAGCCGCATGCTGGCCGAGCGCTCTGCCTGGATCACCGGTCTGCGCCGCGAGCAATCCAACAACCGTGGCGACATGGCCGCACGCGAACTGGACGACAAGGGCCGCGCCAAGTTCAACCCCATGATCGACTGGACCTGGGGCGATGTGTGGCACTACGTGTCCGTCAACCACGTGCCCTACAACCCGCTGCACGACCAGTTCATGCCCAGCATCGGCTGCGCCCCTTGCACACGTGCCATCGCCGTGGGTGAGGACTTCCGCGCCGGCCGCTGGTGGTGGGAAGACGAAAAGGCCAAGGAATGCGGCCTGCACGTGCACAAGAATTGAATCCCGAAAAGTAGATTGAAGCTATGACTGATGTGAACCAATTGCTGGCGGATGTGGACCACCGCCACCTGGATGCGCTGGAAGAAGAGGCCATCTTCATCCTGCGTGAAGTGGCCGCCAGTTTCGAGCGCCCTGGCCTGCTGTTCTCCAGCGGCAAGGACTCCTGCGTGGTGCTGCATCTGGCCGAGAAGGCCTTCAAGATGAAGAACGCCGAAGGCAAGCTCGAAGGCAAGCTGCCCTTCCCCCTCGTGCACGTGGACACCGGCCACAACTTCCCTGAAGTGATCGAGTTCCGCGAAAAGCGCGTGGCCGAGATAGGCGAGCGCCTGATCGTGGCGCACATGGAAGAGTCCATCAAGAAGGGCACCGTGCGTCTGGCTCACCCGCTGGAATCGCGCAACGGCCATCAGACCGTGACCCTGCTCGAAGCCATCGAAGACAACCGCTTCGACTGCCTGATCGGCGGCGCCCGTCGTGATGAAGAGAAGGCCCGCGCCAAGGAGCGCATCTTCTCGCACCGCGACAGCTTCGGCCAATGGCAGCCCAAGGAACAGCGCCCCGAACTGTGGAACCTGTTCAACACCCGCATCAAGCCGGGCGAGCACTTCCGCGCCTTCCCCATCAGCAACTGGACCGAGCTGGACGTGTGGCTCTACATCGCCCGCGAAAACATCCCGCTGCCCAACATCTACTTCAAGCACGCCCGCCAGGTGATCCGCCGCAAGGGCCTGCTGGTGCCGCTAACGGATGTCACGCCCGCACTCGAAGGCGAAACCGTCGAGACCGTGGACGTGCGCTTCCGCACCGTGGGCGACATGACCTGCACCTGCCCGGTGGAATCCGATGCGGCCAACCCGGCTGACATCGTCGCCGAAACACTGCACGTGACCGTGAGCGAACGTGGCGCTACCCGCATGGACGACCGCACGTCCGAAGCCTCGATGGAACGCCGCAAGAAGGAAGGCTATTTCTGATGACTACCGTGACCCATAACGAAGCTCGCGAAGAGCTCGCCCACAAGGCCCTGCGTTTCCTGACCGCTGGCAGCGTTGACGACGGCAAGAGCACCCTGATCGGCCGCCTGTTGTTCGACAGCCGCGCCATCCTGGCCGACCAGCTGGACGCGCTGGAAAAGCGCGCAGCCGGTGCGCCCATCGACCTGTCGCTGCTGACCGACGGCCTGGAAGCCGAACGCGAACAAGGCATCACCATCGACGTGGCCTACCGCTACTTTGCGACCAAGACGCGCAAGTTCATCATCGCTGACGCCCCTGGCCACGAGCAGTACACCCGCAACATGGTGACGGCTGCCGCTGGTTCTGACGCCGCCGTGGTGCTGGTCGACATCACCAAGATCGACTGGAAGGCCCGTACCGAAACGACAGCTGTGCCCCTGCTGGCCCAGACCCGCCGCCACAGCCTGCTGGCTCACCTGCTGCGCGTGCCCAACATCGTGTTCGCGATCAACAAGCTGGACGCCATCGAGCAGGACACTGAAACCGCCTTCAACAACGTCAAGGCCTCGCTGGAAGCCTTCGCGGCACAAGCCGGCATCGACAGCAAGGGCGTGATCCCCGTGTCCGCCCTGCGTGGCGACAACGTGACCACGCCAAGCGCCAACTGGCCCTGGTACCAAGGCCCGACGCTGCTCCAAGTCCTGGAAGAGCTGCCCCCGAGCGACGAGCGCCACGACGGCGCCCTGCTGCACCCCGTGCAGTACGTGACCCGCGACAGCGTGGGCGAAGGTGAAGCCACCGCTTCGGGCACCGGCCACCAATACCGCGCCTTCTGGGGCCGCATCGCCCATGGCGCCGTCAAGGCCGGCGATGAAGTGCAGATGTTCCCGAGCGGCGAAACCGCCATCGTGGCTGAAGTGCGCCACTCGGCCCAAGTTGTCGATTCGTGCGAAGCGGGCCAATCGGCTGGCATCGTGCTGGACCGTCAGGTTGACATCTCGCGCGGCGACTGGATCCACACGCCTGGCAGCATCAAGCCTACCGACAGCTTTACCGCAACCCTGGCCTGGCTGGACACCGAACCCGCTGTGGTCGGTCGCAAGTACTGGGTGCGCCATGGCAACCGCTGGGTGCAGGCGCGCATCACGTCGATCGACAACCGCCTGGACATCCACACGCTGGAAGACCGTGACGCCGGCGAGCTGGCCGTCAACGAAATCGGCCGCGTGCAGATCCAGACGCAGCAAGCCTTGCCTGTTGAGCCCTACCTGGACAACCGCGTTGGCGGTGCCTTGATCGTTGTCGACCCCACGACCAACCGCACCAGTGGCGCCCTGCTGGTCAAGGCAGCCTGAAAGGCGTCGACATGGCCGAGAAGCCCTGCTCACTCGTGACCGCCAAGGTCGTCTTCATTGGCGCCGGCCCTGGCGAGGCGGACCTGATCACCGTGCGTGGCAGCCGTTTGCTGGCACAGGCACAGGTAGTCCTGTTCGACGCGCTGGCGGATGCTTCGCTGCGCGATCTGGCCCCTCAGGCGGAATGGATCGACGTGGGCAAGCGGGGCTTTTCCGGCAAGGAAGGCAGCGACTTCAACGGCCAGACGCGCATCAACCAGTTGCTGGTGGAGCAGTCTTTGGCCGTGGGAGCCATTCACGGTGAGCGCGGCTTGGTGGCGCGCCTCAAAGGCGGTGATCCCAGCCTGTTCGGTCGCCTGGAAGAAGAGCTGCATGCCCTGCGTGAAGCCGGCATCGACAGCGAAGTCGTGCCGGGCGTGACCTCTGCCCTGGCTGCTGCAGCTGCCACCCAACGCCCGCTGACCCGCCGCGGCACCGGCCGCAGTGTCAGTTTCACCACAGCCATGACACGCACGGGTGATCTGCAATGCGGCATGGGCCCAGGCCAACGTGCGGACACGGAAGTGTTCTACATGGCTGGCCGCCAGCTTGACCCGCTGTCCAAAGGCCTGCTTGATGCCGGCTGGCCTGCCGAGACCACGGTCAGTGTGGTGTCGCGTGCAGGCTGGCCCGATATGCGTCACACCATGCACACGGTTGGCACGCTGGGCGACGCCAGTTCGGTGCATGCCGGGCGGCCAACCCTGGTGATCGTGGGCGCTGGCGCCACCGATCTACCTGAACATCCTTTGACCCATATCGCCATTTGTGGCGATGCAAGAGACCTTACGAAAAGCTAAAGCGCAAGCCGAGCCCGTAAAATCTCGCCCTATTCATCTTTAACCGATTCAAGAGACCAGACATGACCCACGTCGTCACCGAAGCCTGCATCCGCTGCAAATACACGGACTGTGTGGACGTGTGCCCGGTGGACTGCTTCCGCGAAGGCCCCAACTTCCTCGTCATCGATCCTGATGAGTGCATCGACTGCGCGGTCTGCATCCCCGAATGCCCTGTGAACGCCATCGTCCCTGAAGAAGACGTGCCCGGCAACCAGCAGCAGTACATCAAGATCAACGCCGATCTGGCCAAGAGCTGGCCCAGCATCACCAAGCGCAAAGAGCCGCTGCCTGAAGCTGACGAGTGGAAGGACAAGACCGGCAAGCTGGATCAGCTGATCCGCTGATTGCCGTCATCCACGCGGCATCGTCGATGATCCAAACAGACGCCCTGGTCATCGGGGCCGGCCCGGTCGGCCTCTTTCAGGTCTTCCAGTTGGGTCTGCTGGGCCTGAAGGCCGAGATCATCGACGTGTTGCCACAAGCCGGGGGCCAGTGCATTGCGCTGTACCCCGACAAACCCATCTACGACATCCCTGGCGTGCCCCTGTGCACAGGGCGTGAGCTGACGCAGCAGTTGCTGACGCAAGCCATGCCTTTCATGCCCGCGGATGCGCCTTCCGCCAAACCGCGTAATCTGCATCTGGGGCACATGGTGTCCGAACTGCAGCCACAGGCTGACGGCGGCTTTGTGATCCACGCGGACAAGGGCCTGCAGGTCAACGCACGAGCGGTGTTCATCGCGGCAGGTGCCGGGGCCTTCGTGCCGCGCACCCTGAACCTCCCTGGTTTGGCGCAAGCCAGCAACGTCCACCACTTCCTGCACGAGGCCGATGAGGCGCCAGCGCCCTGGGCTGCCCAGCATCTGGTAATCCATGGCGGCGGGGATGAAGCCTTGTCGGCAGCGATCAGCATCGCCCAGCACCCCGATCTGACGCAACGCCCTGCACGCATCAGCCTCTTGCATCGCCGCGATCAATTCCAGGCCGACGAGGCTTTGGACGCCCAGGTGCGCGAGTTGATCGCCACAGGCCAGATCGATCTGATCGTGGGCATGCCTTCTGAAGCCACAGTCGAACAAGGCCATGTCAAGGCTTTGCAGATCCTGGGTGCAGACAGCCAAACAAGAAGCGTACCGCTTGACCACCTCTTGATCCGCCTGGGGATGAGCCCCAAGCTGGGCCCTTTGAGCAACTGGGGCATGGCGCTGGAGCGCAAGCAGGTGGCCGTGAACACGGCCAGCTTCGAAAGCAGCATCCCCGGCCTGTATGCCGTGGGTGACATCAACACCTACCCCGGCAAGAAGCGCCTGCTGCTGTGCGGCTTCCATGAAGCCACGTTGGCGGCCCACCACGCTGCAGCGGCAGTGCATCCTGATGCACCGCAACACTTGCTCTACACGACCACCAGTCCCCTGCTGCACGAGCGGCTGGGCATGGCCAGGAAGTAGAATCCCACCATCGCTAGGGGTGCGGGCGCCTCGTTTGGCAACGAACGAATGCGCTGCGCTGAGAGAGTCCCTTTGAACCTGACCGAGGTCGTGCTCGCGTAGGGAAGCGTCTGCATCACGTTCAGCCCATGCCCGCCATGAGGCCTGCCAACGCCACGTGCAGCCTCCAGCCCGAACACGCCTTGCCTGTTGTCATCGTGCTGGAGTTGTTCGAGATGCACCGTCAAAAATCCGTCGCCCGCGCTACCAAGGCGCTCAACCCCCTGTCGCCACTGGCTTTGGCAGTGATGGGCTTGCTCGCGCAGGACATCGCGCTGGCCCAAAGCAGTGACGCGGATGATCGCACCCTGCCCTCGGTCAACGTGACCGCCCCCGCCAAACGCCAAGCCCGCGCCAGCATCGCAGGCCTGGGCGATGGCCCGGCCTGGCAGCAACCCGTGCAGGCGCAAAGCTTCAGCGAAGACGCCTTGAAGGATGCGCAAGCCACACGCCTGGCCGACCTCACCAAGCTCGACGCCAGCACCACTGATTCGTACAACACGATCGGCTACTGGGACTACCTGACCGTTCGCGGCTTCACGCTGGACAACGCCTACAACTATCGCCGCGAAGGCTTGCCCATCAACGCTGAAACGCGATTGCCGATGGACAACAAGGCCGCCGTGGAATTGCTCAAAGGCACCAGCGGCATGCAAGCTGGCATCAGTGCACCAGGTGGGCTGGTCAATCTGGTCGTCAAGCGTCCGGATCGCCGCGTGCGCACGGCCAACGTGGCCTTGACCGATGCGGGGGACCTGCTGACCAGCGTGGATCTGGGCGATCGCTTTGGCGAGCAGGCCGAATGGGGTCTGCGCGTGAATGCCGCTGCAGAAAAACTGGCCACACATGTGGACAACACGCGCGGGCATCGGCAATTGCTTGCCTTGGCCGCAGATCGACAGTTGGCACCTGGGCACAAGGTAGAAGCCGAATACGAGCACAGCTACATGAGCCAGCCCAGCGTGCCGGGCTTCAGCCTGCTCGGCGACCAATTGCCATCAGCTCATGACATCGACCCCAACATCAATCTCAACAACCAGCCATGGTCTCAGCCCGTGCAGATGCAAGGCGATACGGGCACGGTTCGTTTGCGCAGCGATCTGGGGCAAGGCTGGAAAAGCTCGATCACCTTGGGTGAACAACGCTTGAAATCCAATGATCGCGCGGCATTTCCACTCAGTGGCGACAGCTACAGCTGCACCTATGGCGCCAAGGGGTTGGCGGTCTATTGTGCCAACGGCAACTTTGACTTGTATGACTTCCGATCCGACAACGAACTGCGACTGACACGATCACTGCTTGCCGAAGTACAAGGTCAAGTGAAAACCGGCCCGATCAAACACGACGTCACCGCAGGTGTCTTGCGTTCCTTGTTCCGCACAGGCCTGTCAACACAGGCCTACAACCAGGTGCCGGAACCCAGCAATTTGGCTGATCCGTACGTTCCTGTGACACCTGCACCAACGCCAACGTTCGTGGTGTCGAACCGCAAGGAGCAAAGTACCGAATGGCGACTGCAGGATGCGTTGTCGCTTGGCGCCGACACGCAGGCATGGCTGGGCGTGAGATACACCCAATTGCACAGAGAGAGCAGCCCGACAGGCGGCACAGAGGCTCCCGCATCTGATGACCGCGCGCTGAGCACGCCGTGGATGGCCTTGGCCTACACATTCGCGCCGCAAACACGCGCCTATGTCAGTTGGGGCGAGGGCATCGAGTTGAAGGCCGCGCCCTATGGCTTCGGCTACACCAACCCTGGCGCGATTCTCCCCACCATGAAGAGCCGTCAATGGGAGCTGGGCGTCAAAGGTCAGACCAACCAGGACAAGGCGTCGCAGCAATGGGGCCTGAACTGGTTCCACATCAAGCGTCCGGAAGCCGACATCATCAACAGCACTTATGTGCTGGACGGCCTGTCAACACATCAGGGTATCGAAGGCTACTGGCAAGGTCGTACAGGCTCGTGGCTCCTGGGTGGCAGCGGCATGCTCCTGGACGCCAAGCGCCATGGCAGCGCGCAGGTGTTCCTTGACGACAGGAACCCGGTCAACGTGCCAGAACACACCTTGAAGGTTTCTGTCGCCTACGCTTTGTCCATGCCTCTGCCCGTGACGCTCCAAGCCGACGTCATCCACGAAGGCCGTCGCTGGGTAGATCCAGAAAACACGATCAGGCTGCCAGCCTGGACACGCGTAGACATCGGCCTGCGGGCCACCCAGGCCATGAACAGCCAGACCATCACCTGGCGCCTGGGCGTGACCAATCTGTTCGATACCCGTGCGTGGCGCGAATCGCCCAACCCGTTTGGCGCGATCTACCTGTTCCCTATGCCTGCCCGCACGTTCACAGCATCGGCTCAGATCGACTTTTGATTGAGCCCTGATGACAAGAAGCAGGCTGACGAAAACACACAACGCAGCCGGTCGCCAATCAAAACCATGCTATAGTCGCGTTCTCAGCTGATGCCCACGACGCAAGTATGGGCAGCAACTGTTCCCCGATAGCTCAGTTGGTAGAGCGCCGGACTGTTAATCCGTAGGTCCCTGGTTCGAGCCCAGGTCGGGGAGCCAAAATTAACACCGCCTTGTGTACACCATGCACAAGGCTGCGCAAGCAGATTTGTTCCCCGATAGCTCAGTTGGTAGAGCGCCGGACTGTTAATCCGTAGGTCCCTGGTTCGAGCCCAGGTCGGGGAGCCAAGCATTCAAAGGCCTCAGCACACGCTGAGGCCTTTTTGTTTTTCGGGCCCGAAGCACCCTCACGGCAAAGTGCTCATCAACCCCCGAAACACCCGCGAAGTAGCTGACACCATGCTGGCCTTGCTTTCGCGATAACCACCCAGCAACCAGTGCAACACGCACTGACTCACGGCCCCTGCCAGAGCCAGCCCCACCATGCGAATCTCATCCTGATCCTGGGTGCCCAGATCCTTGTAGCGCTGCCTGGCCACCGTCATCACCAGGTTGCCAAAGCCGTCCATGGTGTCGTTGTACATCTTGTCGATACGCGGGCTGATGCCCATGACTTCGATCCAGATCACGCGCGCCACACGCGGATCCGACACATGCGTGAACACGGCATCCAGGCCCGCCTCGATGGCACCCATGAACTCGCCACCGTCACCCACAGCAGCCAAGGCCTGGATCACACAAGACTCCAGCGCCGCACATTCGCGCCGATAGACACCCATCAACAAATCCTCCGTCGTATCGAAGGACTCGTAGAAGTAGCGATCCGTCAGTTCAGCCTGCTTGCAAAGGATGCGCACCGTGGCAGCCCGGTAGCCCAGGGTGCCAAAAACCTGCAAGCCGGCATCTAGGAACTGCTGGCGTCGCCGGGTACGGCGCTCTTCGAGGTTCTCCCCCCCATATACGCGGCCCTTGTTGTCGTCACTCGTCACGGATTTCGTCATCCCCGTATTTGACGACAATCGACTTCACTTGTAAACTGACGACAGACAACATCACTTACCAATTCACACAACAGCGCCAAAACATGCAGACCTACACCGCAATCATCATTGGCAGTGGCTTTGGCGGCCAGGCTGCAGCCATCAACCTCAAGAAAAATGGCATCACCGATTTCCTGATGCTGGAACGCCGTGCCTGGATTGGTGGCACCTGGAGCCAAAACAGCTACCCCGGCGCGGCGGTGGACGTGCAGTCGCCGCTGTACTCGCTGTCTTTCGAACCCTACAAGTGGTCGCAGATGTTTGCCGAGCAACACGAACTGGTTGAGTACACCAAGCACGTGATCGCCAAGCACAAGCTGGAAGACAAGGTGCGCCTCAATGCCAACGTGAACAAGGTGCAGTGGGATGAGGCCCAGCAACTCTGGCAGATCCACACCGATGGCGCTGGCACCTTCCAGGCCAAGTTCCTGATCAATGCTTCCGGCCCCTTGAGCACACCCGTGATCCCCAACTTCAAGGGCCGCGACACCTTCAAGGGACACAGCTTCCACACCAACTCGTGGGATCACGACTACAACTACAAGGGCAAGCGCGTGGCCATCATCGGCAGCGGCGCGTCGGCCGCGCAGGTGATCCCGGCGATCGCACCGGAAGTGGGCCGTCTGGACGTGTTCCAGCGCACACCGCACTGGGTGCTGCCTCGCCCTGATCGTGTGTTCTCGGATTTCGAGCGCTCGCTGCTGGGCTCCACGCTGATCTACAAGACGCTGCGCACCATCATCTACTGGTCGCTGGAAAGCCGCGTGATCGGCTTCAAGTATTCCAAGACGATGCTCAATGTGGTGGCCCAGAAGGCCGCACTCAAGAACATCAAGCGCCAGTTGAAGGATCCGAAACTGCAGGCCGCTGTCACGCCGGACTACACCATCGGCTGCAAGCGCATCATCCTGTCGAGCACGCTCTACCCTGCCCTGGCTCGCCCCAATGTGGCACTGCACCCCAAGGAAGACGGCATCGCCGAGATCAACGAACGCGGCATCCTGACCATGCAGGGCAAGCAGATCGACCTCGATCTGATCGTCTACTCCACGGGCTATGACGCCACCGACGGCGTGATCTCTTACCCGGTGATCGGCAAGGGCGGCAAGTCAGTGGGCGATGTGTGGAAGGAATTCCCTCGCGCCTATCTGGGCACGACCATGCCGGGCTTTCCGAACCTGTTCGTGGTGACGGGCCCCAACACCGGCATCGGCCACACATCGGCCATCTTCGTGATCGAAGCGCAGATGGAATACATCATGCGGGCGATCAAGTCGGTGCAGACACGCAAGGCCAAGTCGATCGAAGTGAAGGCCGATGCCGAGAACGACTACACCACCATGATCCACCGCGAGATGAAGCAGACCGTGTG
>NZ_SCTN01000053.1 GCF_004297345.1 Aquabacterium sp.
TGATTTGTTGATTCCTCATAAACTCCTGAAAATTGAAATGACTGTTCACATTTCTGAACAATGGACAAAATCAAAGCCATCGAAGCTTTTGTGCGCGTGGTCGATACAGGCGGTTTCACCAAGGCCGCAGAGTCCCTGCACACACCCAAGGCCACCATCTCGACTTTGATCCAGGACCTCGAAGCGCAGCTTGGCGTGCGCCTGCTGCACCGCACCACGCGGCGGGTCACGGTCACGGCAGACGGCGCGGCCTACTACGAGCGTTGCATTCGCATCCTCGACGACCTGCGCGAAGCCGACGAGTCTCTGTCCTCGCGCCACCGTGAACCCAAGGGCACGCTCAAGGTTGACATGACCACCAGCATGGCCAGCATGCTCATGCAGGATCACCTGCCCGCTTTTCTCAGACGCTACCCACGCATCGACTTGCAACTGGGTTGTACAGACCGGCCCATCAACATGGTCAGCGAGGGCGTCGATTGTGTCGTGCGAGTTGGGGAGGTCAACGACCCCTCACTGGTAGCGCGGCGC
The DNA here is from genome assembly GCF_004297345.1 of Aquabacterium sp. Taxonomy (GTDB): domain Bacteria; phylum Pseudomonadota; class Gammaproteobacteria; order Burkholderiales; family Burkholderiaceae_C; genus Aquabacterium. The sequence continues at coordinate 532 of NZ_SCTN01000053.1, forward strand.
ATCGGCTCCATGCATTTCGTGACCTGCGTCGCGCCGAGCTACCTGGCCGAGCATGGCACGCCTCAGCATCCTCAAGACCTCTTGCAGCACCGCTGGATCAGCTACTTCGTTCAAGGCCGCATCCACCACTGGGAGTTCATCAAGGGTGAAGAGCGTCTCGAACTTCAACTGCCAGGCGGTCTGGCGCTCAACGACTCCAACGTCTACCGCGACGCCTGCCTGGCCGGCGTCGGCATCGGTCAGATCCCCAGTTACGCCTTTCAGTGTTACGAGCGCCAAGGCAAGCTCGTGCGGATCCTCGCCGACTGGGGTACCGATGCCCTGCCTGTGCATGTGCTCTATCCCTCGAACCGCCATTTGTCGACCAAGGTACAGGTCTTCGTGGAGTGGGCCGCCGAAGTGTTCGAGAACACGCCGGGGCTGCGGCGCGTCTGAACGCCAGATCAGGCCAAGGTAGCTTCCCGCCCCGTTCGGCTCGACACGCGCGTTGGCATGCAGATGTTCGATTGCCCGAACAGCGCACTTTGAAGAGCTTGAGTCGGTCCGCCAGGCGGCCAAGGTGGTCGAAGTTGCAAAAACGGACGAGGCTGAGGCGATTCGTAAAAAGCTTTTGCAGGCAGAACTAGACGGTCAAACTCTAGCCGAGAGGAATTTGGCGCTTCAGCGATCTTTGGACGCAGTAGCCAACGTAGAAAAGGAGCGGCAGAATGGCATTCTGTTGGCTGCGTTCAAAGCTGGCAAAACAACATATTCGAGACTTCGTTGGTCCCTCAGCATTGCGGTCGGAATTCTTTCTGGTGTAGCAACTTGGCTGGCGAGCCAAGAACCAACCCTGCCGATCGCTATAGGAGCTAGTTTTCTGCTGGGTGCCGGTGGGTTTTGGTTTGTACCGGAGTTGCTGGATAAGCCACTGCATGCCATCGCAATGCGCCGTCTCAAGGGCGTTGTGACATCGAAGGATGCATCAGTGAATCTTCCTTCAAATGTCCCGGACTTCCGCACGCAGCACTGGGTGGTCGAGACCGACAAGCCCCAACTTGGCATCGTCGATAGCACTGCTGCAAACGGATTCGGGAAATGATTGCCTGCAACCGTAAAGCTGAAGTTCAATCACTTTGGCTCAATGCCCGCTTTAGGTCGATCGCCGCCCCTGGTGAATGACTGCTGATGGGCATCCGACCCAGTGCTCGTGTTGCGATGAGGTCGACGAGTGGTAACCGGCTGCTCTCAGCCTAAAGCGGACTAAAAGCGACCCATATGCCCATACGTCCGAAATTGCGGCAATAGCCCCCCTCATCGCCTCCGGAACCCCTCAAACAACATTTTTCGCGCAAGCATAGAAACAAACATTCGTTTTCCGCAGCAGGCTGGAGAAACAGAATCGATGGCTCACTTACAGAGCTTGGATATGAACTTTCAACAGTTGCGATCTGTGCGCGAGGCCGTCAGACGCGGTTTCAATCTCACCGAAGTAGCCCACGCCTTGCACACATCCCAACCGGGTGTCAGCCGACAAATCCGGGAGTTGGAGGAGGAGTTGGGCATCGATCTGTTCGTGCGTGCCGGCAAGCGGCTCACGGGTCTGACTGAACCCGGTCGCCAGGTGCTGCCCATTGTGGAAAGGTTGCTGTCTGACTCGGAAAGCCTGCGCCAGGCTTCGCGAGACTTCTCGGAACGCGACGTGGGGCCGCTGTCCATTGCCGCCACGCACTCGCAGGCGCGGTACGCCCTGCCCTCGGCTGTGCGTGATTTCCGTCAGCTCTACCCGCAGGTCACACTGAGTCTTCACCAGGGCTCCCCCAAGCACGTCGCGGAGATGCTGCTCAGCGGGGAAGCGGATGTGGGTATCGCTACAGAGGCGCTGACGCAATACGAACAACTGGTCACGCTGCCGTGCTATCAGTGGACGCACGCTGTGGTCGTGCCCCCAAATCATGCGCTGCTGGATGGCCAGCCACTGACCTTGGAACGTCTGTCCCGTTTTCCATTGATCACGTATGACGTGGGCTATACGGGGCGCGCCCACATCGACGAAGCCTTCGAAGAAGCGGGCATCACGCCATCGGTGGTGCTCAGTGCCATGGATGCCGACGTGATCAAGACCTACGTCGAACTCGGCATGGGTGTGGGCATCGTGGCGTCCATCGCCTTCGATCAGGACCGCGATCGCAACCTGCGCGCCATCGAGGCACGCAGCCTGTTCAAGTTGAACATGACACGTCTGGCCTTCCGCCGCGACGCGTACCTGCGCAGCTATGTCTACGCTTTCATCGAAACCTTCGCGCCGCCGCTGACTCGGCAACGTGTAGAGGCGGCCGCCAGGCTCTCATCTGCCAAGCAAGACGACGACGCTCAGCAAGAAGCCGCATAAGTTGCAAGCTGATAAGCAAAAACGCAGCCCCGTGATCGGAGGCTGCCTTTTTTATATGCCAGTCTCGTTAGCTAAAGAGCTGGCTGCCTGTTGGCTCACTTACCCGCGCGGCCAGCCGTCAGGATCTGGTCATAAATGCCGCCGTCGTTGAAGTGCTCTGCCTGAGCCTTCTTCCAGCCGCCGAACACTTCGTCCACAGTGAATGTAGGCACGCTGATGAAGGCTGCCTTGTACTGCGCCAGCAACTTGTCCGAGCGCGGGCGAAGGTGATGCTTCGCTGCAATCGCCTGCCCCTCGTCAGACCACAGGTACTTCAGGTAAGCCTCGGCCTGCTTGCGGCTGCCCTTCTTGTCCACGTTCTTGTCGACAACGCTGACGGGGTTCTCAGCCAGGATGGTTGTCTTGGGGTAGACCACCTGGTAATCGCCACTGAACTCGTTCTGAATCAGCGGTACTTCGCTTTCGAAAGTCGCCAGGGCATCGCCGATGTTGCGTTGGGCAAATGTGGTTGTGGCTGCACGTCCACCGCCATCAAACACAGGCACGTTGCCGAAAACCTTCTGCACCAAATCGCGAGCTTGCTTGGGCGTGCCCCCGGCCTTGATCACCGAGCCCCAGGCCGCCAGGTAGGAGTAGCGGCCATTGCCCGAGGTCTTCGGGTTAGGAATCACGACCGACACCCCAGGTTTGGCCAGATCCGACCAATCCTTGATGCCCTTGGGGTTGCCCTTGCGCACCAGAATCACGGTCACAGACGTAGTAGGCGCCGCATTGTTCGGCAGGCGCTTGGCCCAATCGGCAGGGACCAGACCGCCTTGCTGATTCAGCACGTCGATGTCGTTGGCCTGGTTCATGGTGATCACATCAGCCGGCAGGCCTTCGATCACGCTGCGAGCCTGCTTGCTGGAGCCGCCGTGAGATTGGTTGATCGTCACGGCCTCGCCCGTGGTCTGCTTCCAGTAACGAGCGAAGGCGGCGTTGTAGTCCTTGTAGAACTCGCGGGTAACGTCATAACTCACGTTGAGCAGCGTGGTGTCGGCCCACGCAGGCACACATGCCGAAACGGCCAGGGCCGCAGATGCGGCAACGTGGGACAAACGGAATGCTCGGTGGCTCATCAAAGAAAAATGCATGAGAACGGCCCATTTCAAAGGAGGCCCAAATATTAAGGACGAGCGCATTCACGCAGAAGTACGGATTACGCAGGTGCTTATGCAAATAACGAACTAGCGCCTCTGGCTTGCCGCCAAGCCACCACACACGCGGATGCCAAAGCGGATGAACCATCTGCCAATGCACCAATAGCCAAGCGCTGACTGGTGCGACGCCCCCTTCTGCCCGGGTCTTTATATAAATTGATCACATATCCAAATTCGCCAAACAAATATCGACTGATCTAACTCGATCTAAGTCGTTGGGATGTTTCTGCTTAAGCGGCAAATTGGGTGCTTACTTTCCAGAGCTTCAGACCTTTCATGCAGTCCGCCTCATCGTCCGCCCAAGTCCTTGAACTCGCGTCAACAGAATGGAATCTGCACGAGGTGGTGAAAGCCTTGCGCCATTCCCGCGAGCATGCCCACAACGTTAGGCACAAAGGACGCGTTCGAGAGTTGCCATCGCGAGAAGCACTCGGGCAGATTGTGCAAGGTCTGTCTGCCGCGCTGTTTCCTACGCATTACGGCCGACCAGACCTGAGCGACGAAAGCATTGACTACTACGTCGGCAACACGCTCAACAGCACCTTGGTTCTGCTGGCAGAACAAGTACGCCGCGGCCTGCTCTACGCCAGTGACGCCGATCCATATGTTGACCCACTCGCCGATGCGGCCCTGACGGACAAGGCCAACCACATCACACGCGTGTTCGCATCCGAGCTGCCGGCCATTCGTGCCTTGCTCGTCAGTGATCTGCAGGCAGCCTTCAACGGAGACCCCGCTGCGACCAGCGCGTCCGAGATCCTGCTGTGCTACCCCGGCATGGCGGCCATCATCCACTACCGGCTGGCGCATGGCCTCTACAAGCTGGGCGCCCCCCTCCTCGCCCGCTTGATTTCCGACATCGCCCACTCCCGCACAGGCATTGATATCCACCCAGGCGCCGAGATCGGCCCTGCCTTCTTCATTGATCACGGTACTGGCGTTGTGATCGGTGAGACCACGGTGATCGGGCAAGGCGTGCGCCTGTACCAAGCAGTGACCCTGGGCGCCAAGCGCTTCCCAACCGACGAAGAAGGGCAGCTGGTCAAAGGCCATGCCCGTCACCCCATCGTGGAAGACGACGTGGTGATCTATGCCGGCGCAACGGTGCTGGGCCGCATCACCGTGGGCAAGGGCTCGACCATTGGCGGCAACGTGTGGCTGACCCACAGCGTGCCGCCTGGCAGCAACGTATCCCAGGCACTCAACAGACACACCTGATGTCTTCCCCTTTCGCTCTCACCAATCAATATGGAGTTCAGCCACATGGCCAATAACCACGAACAAAGCACAGCCCTTGGCGACATCGCCGCGCGGCAACTTGCCATCGCCACACGCACCGTGCCCCAGATGGGCACGATCACGCCGCGTTGGTTGACTCACTTGATGCAATGGGTGCCTGTCGAGGCCGGCATCTACCGCGTCAACAAGGTGAAGGACGCCTCCAGCGTGACCGTGGATTGCTCCGGTCGCGACGAGCGTGAACTGCCCCAGACCTTCGTGGACTACATCGAAGATCCACGCGAGTACCTGCTGTCGGCCGTGAACACCGTGCTGGACGTGCACACCCGCGTGTCTGACCTGTACAGCAAGCCCTACAACCAGATCTCCGAGCAGCTGCGCCTGACCATCGAGACGATCAAGGAGCGCCAGGAAGCCGAGTTGATCAACAACCGCGAATACGGTCTGCTCAACAACATCGCGCCGCATCAGCACATCAAGACCCGCACTGGCGCCCCTACGCCGGACGACCTCGACGAACTGCTGAGCAAAGTGTGGAAGGAGCCTGGCTTCTTCCTGGCGCATCCGTTGGCGATCACCGCCTTTGGTCGTGAGTGCACCCGCCGTGGCGTACCGCCTCCTACCGTGTCGCTGTTCGGTTCGCAGTTCATCACCTGGCGCGGCATCCCCCTGATCCCATGCGACAAGATCAAGATTGAAGACAACAAGACCAAGATCCTTCTGATTCGCACGGGTGAAAGCCGTCAAGGCGTGGTCGGCCTGTATCAGCCGGATCTGCCTGGTCAACAAAGCCCCGGCCTGGCCGTGCGCTTCATGGGCATTAACCATAAGGCCATCGCCTCCTACCTGGTGTCGCTGTACTGCTCGCTGGCGGTGCTGACCGATGACGCCATCGCCGTGCTCGAAGACGTTGAAATCAACAAGTACCATGAGTACAAGTGAACTTGCCAACCTGGGTGTCCCTGATGTGGAAACCCTGGCGCAGCTGGCCAACCAGTTCTTTTCTGCGCTGCCCGGACAGGCACCAGATTTGAACAGCGTGGGCGCAGGCTTGCCGCCGGGCTTGTCGCATCTGGGCTCACCCCAAGCGCCCCATCCGTTCGCCGTCGCCAATGTGGTGGGCTCGCAGCCCAGCCGAGGCGTGAACACGGGGATCCCGCCCACCACGTCGGTGCCCAATGCCACGCTATCCGAGTTGCCTGGCGGCGTGCCTGCTTCTGTCCCCGTCGGGCAGTTGCCCTACCTGACCGGTGCAGCGCCCAACGAAGGTGTCCAGCACCCGAGCCCTGCCGTCACACCAACCCCGACAGTGCCGACCTCGTTTTCAGGTGATGTGCCCTTGACGCCAGCCGCGAACCCCGCCGGCAACACACATGGCTTGCAACCTGCGCTGACCTTGAACCCCCTGGATTGGGGCCTGCCCAGTGACGCCGAATTGGCTGATTTGCTGGCGTTGCGCTCTCCTGCTCGCGGGCCGTCTACAGAACATGCGTTGGCAGCACCTGGGCCCAGCTTCTACTTCCTGGATCACGTGCCCTTGGGCCAACCGGGCTTGTTGACGCCAGGCTTGCCCCATCAGGCGGAAGTCGCCAAGCCTCAGGGCTTCAAGCCGCCGTTTGATGTCAACCTGATCCGCCAGGATTTCCCGATCCTGCGCGAACGGGTGAACGGTCGCCCCTTGATCTGGTTGGACAACGCTGCCACCACGCAAAAGCCACAGTGTGTGATTGACCGGGTTTCGTACTTCTACGAGCACGAAAACTCGAACATCCACCGTGCCGCGCATGAACTGGCTGCACGTGCCACCGATGCCTACGAAGGCGCTCGCGAAACCACGCGAGCCTTCCTGAACGCGTGCTCGGTCAATGAGATCGTGTTCGTGCGGGGCACCACCGAAGCCATCAACCTGGTGGCCAAGTCGTGGGGCCGCGCCAACCTGCGCGAGGGTGACGAGATCATGGTGAGCCACCTGGAGCACCACGCCAACATCGTGCCCTGGCAGCAGTTGTGCGCCTTCACGGGTGCGAAGCTGCGCGTGATCCCGGTGGACGACGACGGCCAGATCCTGCTGGACGAATACGCCAAGCTGCTGGGCCCTCGCACGAAGCTGGTGTCGTTCACGCAAGTGTCCAACGCCCTGGGCACCATCACCCCTGCCAAGCAGATGGTGGCGATGGCGCACAGTGCGGGCGCGAAGGTGCTGGTCGACGGTGCGCAATCCGTGTCGCACATGCGTTCCGACGTGGTCGATCTGGACTGCGACTGGTTCGTGTTCTCGGGCCACAAGATCTTTGGGCCGACGGGCATTGGTGCTCTGTACGGCAAGGAGGCCTTGCTCAACGAGACGCCGCCTTGGCAAGGTGGCGGCAACATGATCAAGGACGTGACTTTCGAGCACACCGAGTACCACGCCGCCCCAGGTCGCTTTGAGGCCGGCACGGGCAACATCGCAGACGCGGCTGGCATGGGCGCGGCACTGGCGTACGTCATGCAACTGGGCATCGACAACATCGGCGCGTACGAGCACCAGTTGCTGGTCTATGCCACGCGCTTGCTCAAGGATGTGCCGGGTTTGCGTTTGATTGGTACGGCGACCAGCAAGGCGTCGGTGATGTCGTTCACCTTGCAAGGCTTCAAAACCGAAGAGGTTGGTGCGGCCTTGAACAAGGAAGGCATCGCCGTGCGTTCGGGCCATCATTGCGCGCAACCCATCTTGCGTCGCTTCGGGCTGGAAGCCACCGTACGACCTTCTCTGGCTTTCTACAACACCTGTGCCGAGGTCGATACCCTGGTGGCGACGCTGCACAAGCTGTCTGGCAGCCAACGTCGGGTGTACTGAGCAAGTTCTAGCGCTCAAACAAAAGGGGTGTCTGTATCAGGCACCCCTTTCTTGTTTCAGGCGGCTAATGCCTGAAGCGGGAGATCAGAACTGCGGACCGCCGAAGCCGCCCTCGTCATGGTGCCCCGCCGGCGCCTTGGGTGGCTCGGGGATCTCCGCAACGATGGCTTCCGTGGTCAGGATCAAGCTGGCAACTGAGGCAGCGTTCTGCAGCGCGGTGCGCGTCACCTTGGCCGGGTCCAGTACGCCCTGCTCGACCAGATCGCCATAGGTGTCGTTGGCCGCGTTGAAGCCGAAGTTGCCCTCGCCTTGCAGCACGCGGTTCACGACCACACTGGGCTCGCCACCGGCGTTGGCCACAATCTGGCGCAGCGGCTCTTCAATGGCGCGCAGCACCAGCTTGATGCCGGCATCCTGGTCGGCGTTGTCGCCTTGCAGACTGCCCACGGCCTTCTTGGCACGCAAAAGGGCCACGCCACCGCCGGGCACCACGCCCTCTTCCACTGCAGCACGTGTGGCGTGCAGGGCATCTTCCACGCGGGCCTTCTTCTCTTTGAGCTCCACTTCGGTCGCGGCACCCACCTTGATCACGGCCACACCGCCGGCCAGCTTGGCCACGCGCTCTTGCAGCTTTTCGCGGTCGTAGTCGCTGGTGGCCTCACCGATCTGGACACGGATCTGCTTGACGCGTGCTTCGATGTCTGCGGCATTGCCGGAGCCATCGATCAGGGTGGTGTTCTCTTTGCCCACTTCCACGCGTGCAGCCTGACCCAGATCGGTGAGCGCCCCCTTGTCCAGGGTCAGGCCGACTTCTTCCGAGAAGACCTTGCCGCCCGTCAGCACAGCGATGTCTTCCAGGATGGCCTTGCGACGGTCACCAAAGCCAGGCGCCTTCACGGCCACCACCTTGAGAATGCCGCGGATCGAGTTGACCACCAAGGTGGCCAGCGCCTCGCCTTCCACGTCCTCGGCAATGATCAGCAAGGGGCGAGCTGACTTGGCCACCACTTCCAGCACGGGCAGCAGATCGCGGATGTTGCTGATCTTCTTGTCAACGATCAACACGAAGGGATTGTCGAGCTCGGCAATCTGCTTGTCCTGGTTGTTGATGAAGTAAGGCGACAGATAACCACGATCGAACTGCAGGCCTTCGACCACGTCCAGTTCGTTGATCAGGCTCTTGCCGTCTTCCACGGTGATCACGCCGTCCTTGCCCACTTTGTCGATGGCGTCAGCGATGATCTGGCCAATGTCCCAATCGGAGTTGGCAGAGATGGCGCCAACCTGAGCGATTTCCTTGGACGTGGTCGTGGGCTTGGCGATCTGCTTGATCTCGGCCACCAGGGCTGTCACGGCCTTGTCGATACCGCGCTTGAGGTCGGTGGGGTTCAGGCCTGCGGCCACGTACTTGAAGCCTTCGCGCACGATGGCCTGGGCCAGCACGGTAGCCGTGGTGGTGCCGTCACCGGCATTGTCGGACGTCTTGGACGCCACTTCCTTGACCAGTTGTGCGCCGATGTTCTCGTACTTGTCCTTGAGCTCGACTTCCTTGGCG
>NZ_SCTN01000403.1 GCF_004297345.1 Aquabacterium sp.
TGACAGCAGCTCGGCAATTTCGGACAAGATTTCAAGATGGCGCTGCGTGGCGGCTTCCGGCACCAGCAGGAAGATGAGCAGGTTGACGGGCTCATCATCTGGCGCATCAAAAGGAATGGGCTGGCTCAAACGGATCACAGCCGCCAAGGGATTTTTCAATCCTTTGATGCGACCATGCGGAATGGCCACGCCGTGCCCCAGGCCTGTAGAGCCCAGGCGCTCACGCGCAAACAGGTTGTCCGTGACGGTGGCGCGTGCAATTGCGTGCTGATTCTCGAACAGCAGCCCAGCGTGCTCGAAGACCCGCTTCTTGCTGCTGGCGTCCACGTCCACCAGCACCTGGCTGGCGGGAAGGATGGCTGAAAGTCGATTCATCTTGATTCAAGCAGGGGTGACGGCAAGCACCTTGACCCCAACTCCCGGGACGGACGAGGGGCGGATTATAGAGACAGCATGACTGCAGTGACCTATCACACTGTCCCTCGATTTGAGGGATTCTGCACCCAATGCTGCAGCGCAGCAAGAGGCAAATTCCCAAAAACGCCCTGGAACGCCACCATGACCAGGAGATGAAAAGACTCTAGCCCGATGTGAAATACGCAGCCCATGAAAAACGGCCCCTAAGGGCCGTTAACTTGGTGCCTACCTGCGCTGGCGACCCGCAATCAGGTCACACCAAGCACGCTGTTTGAGGCTTGCGGCGGCAGCGCGTGCTTATTGAATAGCGTCCCAGGGTGTGGCCTGGCGCTTGTGGGATGCGTGATGATGATCCTGCACGCGGTCCTTGTGGCGGCAGACTTGACGATCCAGCTTGTCCATCACTTGGTCAATGGCAGCGTAAAGGTCTTCATGAGAGGTTTCAACAAAAATGTCCTTTCCCTTCACATGCAAAGTCACTTCAGCCCTTTGTCGGCGATCCTTTTCCTTTTGCTTTTCAACGGTTAGCAGGACGTTGATGTCCACGACTTGATCGAAATGACGGGTCACTCGATCCAACTTGGTGAGCACGTACTCACGTAGCGAAGGGGTAACTTCCAGGTGGTGGCCACTGATCGTCAAATTCATACTGCCTCCTTTCGAGAGCAGGAACGTTGAAGACACCCGGGTGGCGACTCAGCGGACAAGCCGCGTTGAGTTGTTGCGGCTTACTGCTGAAAACCGTCAACCGGAAGACCAGTGTGCGCCTGTCAGGCCTTTGTGACAAGTACATGAACTCAGTATTTGTATGGACACGTACAAGCGCGTGAAGAAAACCCGTAAACGCTTGCGACAGCTCAAACGCCCCTGTTCAAGCGGCCTTGCCCTGTGTATGCAGGCGTAAATGCCCCACCCACCAGACCATGATCAGCGTGGCCACCAGGGCCAGCCAGCCAGCCCGGCCATAGCCTTCGACCAGGCCGTCAGGCGTGCGTGAAATCATCAGGCCGCCCACCCAGGCGGACACCCCCATCGCCGCAGATTGCAGCGCGCCATTGACGCTCATGAACGAGCCCCGCATGGCGGGTTCTGGCGCAGCGGTCAACAAGGCCATCCCGGGCACCATGCGACCAGACACGAACACGAAGAAGGCCGTCGTTACCACCAGCAAGACGGGCACGGGCACCACCGGCAAGTGGGTCAAGGCCAGCATGGGCAGAACGGCGCCCAGGCTGATCAGGCGGAACACGGGCACCTTGCCCCAACGATCGGTCAAACGCCCCCACAAGCGCGCCGTGAACAAGGTGGCCAAACCGCCTGCCAGGTACACATAGGGGACCTGATCCTGGCTCAAGCCCACATTGGTCGTCGTGTAGATCGTGATGTAGGGAATGATGCTGAAGCTGCCCGTGAGCATCAACATGGACAAGGCGAAAGCACGCCAGTGATTGGGCTCGGCCAGCACGCGGCGCAACTGCTCGATGGGCGGCTGGGCAGACACGCCCGCCATGTGACTACGCAAGAGTGGCACGGAGCGCCAGGCTGCCAGCCAGACCAGCACGGACGCGGCAGCGATGGCAAAGAAGGGCATGTGCCAGCCCCACACACTGGCCATCCACAAGGACAAGGGCACGCCCGCTACCGTGGACAAGGAGAAGGCCGACATCACCAGGCCCATGGCCTGCCCTCGGCGCTCGAAAGGCACGGCATCGCCCACGATGGTCTGGACCAGTGCCCCCAGCACCCCACCGAACACACCTGCCGCCACACGCGCAGCCATCAAGGCCCCATAGCTCGGCGCCAATCCACAAGCCAGCGTGGCCAGCGCGAAGCCGGCATACACCCACAGCAAAGCGCGCTTGCGCTCGAAGCGGTCAATCACCATCGACACCATCAGCCCTGACACCCCCGCAGCCAGCGAATACGCAGACACCAGCAGACCAAACTGCGCGTCCGTGAGATGGAACAGCTTCGTCAACTGTGGCCCCAGGGGCATCATCACCATGAAGTCGACGATGTGAGTGAAATTGATGGCGGCCAAGCTCCACAGCAGCAGTCGCTCTTTGACCAACAAGGTGGTGGTGGGTGCCGTTGTGGCCTGCGCGCTTGTTGTCATGATGGTCCGCGATGTGCTGATGAGCTTGGGAGGGGGTTATCAGTGTCAACGCTTTTGGACATCCTTGGCTGCCCAAGGCTTATTGCATCAGCCACACCACAGGCGATGCCCACCCTCAGGGATTCCCGCTTCTGCCACGAACCAAGCGCTGGTAGATTGGGACACGATCGGTGCTGTATGGCTGATACGGCGAAACGCTTCGCATACAAGGAGCCCCATCACACCATGACGAAGCAAGGCACGGGCGAGGCACAAGCTACGCCCTTGATCAGCGGAGACGAACTGGATGAACTGGTCGTGCGGCGCACCTTCTGGTTCCTGGTTGGGCTGACCAGCATCATCCTGATGCCCTACGTCGCGATCTGGACCCGGCTGGGTGCTTATCAAGCGACCTTGCTTTGCCTGGCCATGTTGCTGGTCAACGCTTTCTGCGCCTGGCGTGTGCATCGTCACCGTGAGCCGGGCCAGGCGCGTTGGCACCTGCATATCGTGATCAGCGGGCTATACGGGATCGTGGGCCTGGTCGCGTTCATACAGGGGGGAATTTATGCGCCCGCATTGCGCTGGATAGCCGTACTGCCCTTCATGGCGCTGGTATCCGGCCTGACGCGGATGGGCGCCTTGCTGTGTTGCGCCTTCGTGCTGGAGGCCTGGTGGATGGCCACCCACGCTGCGCCTGACCTGCCCGAGATGCGCAGGCAGTTATTGCCGTCCGCGGACCACCAGACCTTGGGCAGTGCCATTGGGGCTTTGCTGCTCTTTGCCCTGTTTGGCTGGATCACCACGCGCTGGCGCCAGGATGCCTATCTGGCATTGGATGCAGCCAGAGAACGTGCGCACCAGGGCGATCTGGCCAAGGAGCGCTTTCTGGCCACGATCAGCCACGAGATCCGCACACCACTCAGTGGCATGGTGGGGGTGTCATCCACCCTGAACAAGCCGGACCTGGCGCCACCAGAAAGGCAACGCCTGACGGCCTTGCTGGAACACAGTGCCCGCGATTTGCTGGACACACTCAACAACGTGCTGGACTGGACCAAGATGAGCCAAGGCCCGGTTCAACTGGCTCACGAGGCCTTCGATCTGCGGGCCTTGCTGCAAGAGTCCGCCAACCTGTTTGCGCCGGCCTGCGAAGCCAAAGGTGTGCAACTGGTATGTGAGATAGCCGCCGAGACACCCATACAGTTTCTCGGCGACAAGCGGCGCCTCCGGCAGGTGCTGAACAACCTGCTGTCCAACGCCGTGAAATTCACCAGCCAGGGTGAGGTGCGCGTGCAGATCGAACAGGATGCTTTGGCACCTTTGCCGGCACACGGCCATGACCGGTGGATCATGCTGTCCATCCAGGACTCGGGCATCGGCATGGCGCCAGACAAGCTGCCCAAGCTGTTCAAACCGTTCGAGCAACTTGATACGGCCATTGGCGAGCAATTTGGCGGTACGGGGCTGGGTCTGTCGATTGTGCAAGGCCTGCTGCAAGCCATGCAGGGCAGCATCGATGTGCAGAGCACGCCCGGGCGAGGCACCCGCTTCACGGTGCGTATCCCCTTGAGCTTATCCTCGCAACGGGTGGACGAGCCCATTGAAACCACCGATGCGGTGCCCCCCCCTGCGCAACCTGCCCTGCGGGTACTCGTGGCGGAGGACAACCTGCTCAATCAACGAATTTTGCAGGAAATGCTGCAGCACTGCCAGGTCCAGAGCACCTTCGTGACCAATGGCCTGGATGCCCTGCAAGCGCTGAAAAATGATGTATTTGACGTGTTGCTGCTGGACCAGCACATGCCCGGCCTGGATGGCCTCAGCACACTGGCAGCCATCCGGGACGAGGAGCAAAGACTTCATCGCCCCAGGCTGCCGACTGTGCTGATATCAGGCGACACCAGCTTGTGCGACCAGGCCAAGGCACTGGATGCGGATGCCTGCCTGTCCAAGCCTTTCGAGTTCACGGCACTGAAAGACACGCTGGCGCAGATGCGCCACGGGAAAGTGCCTGAGCCGGCCTGAACTGCCGCGACAATAGCGGCCATGATCACGTCAGCCTCCGAAGATTCCGCAGCCCGGCAACTCCCCACGTGGTGGGCCATGAGCCTGCTGGCCGTTCTCGTACCGACACTGGTGGCGCACCACGAGCCACCCTCCGTGACCTTTTTCAACCAGGTCCTTGCCGTGCTCGGATGGGGTATGTTCGTGGCCGTGCTGGGCGGGCTGCCCAAAGCACCGGTTCATGGCCCCAAGGGGCTGGCCCTGTCGGCCCTGAGCGCGATGCTGCTGATTTGCGCCATCGAGGCTTTTGGTTCGGCTTTTGTGTGGGGCGCATTGCCCGCCGGGCTGGGTCTGATGGGCGGGGGCATGGCGCTGGGGGCCTTGCTCACACTGCGTGCAGGCTGGCGCGCAGGCCAGAGCCTCAACCGCGACACCATTGCAGAAACCTTCTTCGGCGCCTTGACGGCGGCAGGCGTCGTGGGCATGGTCCTGGCGTTGATTCAGGTCTTCCACCCGGGTTGGGCTGATGGCATTTTTGTGGCCGAGCCCACGATGCCGGGTCGGGCCGTGGGGAACCTGCGCCAACCCAATCACTTCAGCACCCTGCTGGTTTTCTCTTGCGCGGGCGCAGCATGGCTGGGCGCACGCCGCCGCCTGCCCGGATGGCTGGGGGCGGCCCTGGTTGCACTCTTCATCTGGGGCATCGTGCTGACGGCCTCGCGCACAGGCATGGTCGGCATGCTCTTCCTGACCATCTGGGGCGTGGCAGACAAACGCCTGCCCAAGATCCTGCGCGCCACCTTGATCGGCGCACCGGTGGTTTATGGCCTGTGCTGGGGCGGCATGTGGCTGTGGGCCCATGCGCACAAGGGCGCCACCTTCGCCGCGGAAGCCCGCCTGCATGACGGCAGTGACATCTCCAGCTCCCGGTTCAAGATCTGGGCCAATGTCTGGGAGTTGATCAAAGCACAACCATGGCTGGGCGTTGGCTATGGCGAATTCAACCTCGCCTGGACCTTCACCCCCTTTCCGACTCGGCCTGTAGCCTTCTTCGACCACACCCACAACCTGCCCATGCAGTGGGCCGTGGAATTCGGGCTGCCGCTGACGGCTCTGCTGCTGGCACTGAGCCTGCTGGGCGGCTACGCCCTGTTTGTTGGCCTGGCCCGACCAGATGAACACGAAGACAGCGGCAAGCGCGCCACCGTCGGGGCCTGCAGCGTGATCGTGGCCATTGCGGCCTTGCACAGCCTGCTGGAGTACCCACTCTGGTACAGCTATTTCCTGCTGCCAACCGCCTTTGCCTGGGGGCTGGGGCTGTCCTGCCAGGCAGAAAAACAGCAACAAGCCCAACAGGGAGCAGGTTGGCAGATGCTCGCCGCCGGCTTGTTGATGGCGGCACTCAGCGTGTGGTGCGCCACGGACTATTGGTCAGCGGTCAACATTTATGCGCCACGTAAAGGTGCAGGCCCATTGGACAAGCGCATCGAAAGCGGCATGAAGCACGTGTGGTGGGGATACCAGGCCGATTACGCCGATGTCACCAGCGCCGACGACGAAGACCCCAGCAAACCGCCGCAGGCCTTCAAGCGCACGCTACACAACCTGGTGGATGCGCGCCTGATGGCGGCCTACGCGCGCTCGCTGGCCGAACACGGCCAGGAGGACAAGGGCCGATACGTCGTGCAGCGGCTCAAGGAGTTCCGCAACCCGCTGGGTGACGAATTCCTGTCCGTTTGCAAGACCCAGCCAGAACCCGGCGAAGAGCGCCCCTTCCAGTGCGAAGAGCCCAAGCAGCGCTACGGCTGGCGCGAACTCCTGCCCTGAAGGGTGATGCGCAAGCGCCCCGTCAAACTGACGGCGGGGCCTGGCGCACCCAATGGCCGGACTTGCCGCCCACCTTCTCAAGCAAGCCCACATCGGTCATGACCATGCCCTTGTCGGCGGCCTTGCACATGTCGTAGATGGTGAGCAGGCCCACCTGCACGGCGGTGAGGGCCTCCATCTCGACGCCCGTTGGCCCCACGGTCTGGACCGTCGTGCGACAGATCACAGCCGATGCGGCCTCATCCAACTCGAACTCGACCGCCACCTTGGACAAAGCCAATGGATGGCACAAGGGAATCAGATCCGATGTGCGCTTGGCGCCCTGGATCGCCGCGATGCGGGCCACGCCCAGCACATCGCCCTTGCCGGCCTTGCCCTGCGCGATCAACGCAAGGGTAGCGGGCAACATGACGATGCGGCCCTGGGCGACCGCCACCCGAACCGTGGCTGCCTTGTTGGAAACATCCACCATATGGGCCTGGCCCTGGTGATCAAAATGCGTCAGCTCGCTCATGGACAATAGCCGTGTTGCCCCATGTGGGGAAAGGTAAAGAAGTTCAAGCACCTGAACCTGCGGTCGTTTCCGCCGGCCAGGCACGCACAGTTCGCAGCATACTGCGCAGTTGCATCACCGGTTTTGTGTTCATGCCCTTGACTGTTTCACAACCTGCCTCTGTCCAGCCGCCCACAAAGGCACCACGCGCGTTGTCGCCAAAGCGTTTACTGAGCCGCTGGGGCACGGCGGCCGTGGTCTTGCTGGCCTGGCCGCTGGGTACGGCAGTGCAGGCGCAAAATCTGCCGTCACCGGGCAGCGCATCATCGGCTCTGCCGGCCCTGGGTGACGCGGCGGCGCAGGAACTCTCGCCCATGGCTGAACGCCGCCTGGGCGACCGGATCATGCGCTCCATCCTGCGCGACCCGGATGTGGTTGATGACCCCATGGTGCTGGAGTACGTGAGCGAGGTGTGGACCCGCCTGCTGGCCGGCGCACGGCAACGCGGCGAGATCAGCCCTGAGCTGGAAGCCTCCCACGCGTGGGAGCCCTTCCTGGTTCGGGACCGCACGGTCAACGCCTTTGCCTTGCCTGGTGGCTACATCGGGGTTCACCTGGGCTTGCTGGCCATGACGACCACACCAGATGAACTTGCCTCGGTGCTGGCACACGAACTCTCACACGTGACACAACGCCACATCGCCCGCATGATTGGCCAGCAATCGCGCCAATCGTGGGTCAGCCTGGCCTCCATGGTGCTGGGCATCCTGGCGGCCAGCCGCAACCCCCAGGCCGCCCAGGCCATGATCTACGGCGGGCAGGCTGTGGCCATCCAGGGGCAATTGAACTTCTCGCGCGATATGGAGCGCGAAGCCGACCGCGTGGGCTACGCCGTTCTGGGTGACGCTGGCTTCGATCAGGCGGGCATGGCAGAGATGTTCGAGCATCTTCAGCAGGCGTCGCGCCTGAATGACGACGGCAGCTACCCCTATCTGCGCACCCACCCGCTGACCACCGAACGGATCGGCGAGGCACGCGCACGACTGGGCCCCGGCGGCTGGCGACAAGCCTCTCAGGGCCGTGGCCAGGACAGCGCCATCTGGGCTCAACATACGCTGATGGCCGCCCGATCCAAGGTGCTGATGGACACCCGCAGCGTGTCGCTGCAAAACCTGGCCACCCCCGATATCAGGCGCAATGCCACGGCCTTGCAGGCCGTGACGGCGTACTACACGGCTGGCGTGGCCCAACAACGCAGTGGTGATGTGGCCCATGGCCTGCAAACGCTCGCACTGGCACGGCAAGCGGCCAAGGCCCTGCCCGCCAGCCAGCAACCCACCGTGTCACGCATCGTGTCGATGGCGGTGATGGACTGCCAGCTTGCCAGCCATCAGGCAGCCGAAGCGGCCAGCACCCTCAACAGGGAGTTGACCGAGAACAAGGCCGTCAGTCACGCTGATGGTCGCCCCGAAGTCTTGCTGGCCGCACACATTGCGCTGTCACTGACGGACAGCAAAGCCCAGCCAACAGCCTGGGCCGACGCAGCGTCACGCCTGCAAACCCACGTGAGCAACCACCCGCATGACGCGGCAGCCTGGTCCACGCTGGCGGAGCTGTGGCAACGACTGAACGAGCCCCTGCGGGCCGTGCGAGCAGAGGCAGAAGCCGTCGCAGCCTTGGGTGACTTGCCCGGTGCCATTGACCGCATACAAGGCGCGCAAAAGCGATTCCGCCAGCCCAATGCGGCTGACGTGATCGAACTCAGCGTGATGGACTCGCGCTTGAAGGTCTGGCAACGCCAGCAGCGCGAAGACATGCGGGATGAGGCTGGCCGCTGATACCCGCACTGGCCTCATACCCTCATGCCCGACAAGGGCATATTCGCACGCAGATAGAATCCCACCGTCCGAAAGAGGAGTAGCGCGCAGCCCATCAAGGTGGCGGTGCATCCCCGTCAACACGAAGGCCTGTGCAATGCAGGCCCTCCGGGGTTCACAGCAGACGCCCGTCTGTCCAGCAAGATTTTTCGGCGCTTGAGGTGCGAAGCCATGGTGGCTTCGCCATGCTTGTTCCTATTGGAGAACCATCATGCAAACCCTGGCGCCACTCTGGCTCTGGATCGTTTTTATTTTGTTCGTGCTTGCCGCCTTGTTTGTGGACTTTATCGTCCTCAAAAAACAAGGCGCGCATGCGGTGTCCGTTCCCGAAGCCATGCGCTGGTCAGCCATCTGGGTGGCCCTGAGCATGGCCTTCAATGGCCTGTTGTGGTGGGCCTTCGCGCAAGATCAATGTGCCGCGATCGCCAATGCCAAGGCATTGGAATTCCTCACCGGCTACCTGATAGAGAAATCGCTGGCGGTCGACAACATCTTTGTCTTCCTGATGATCTTCACCTACTTCTCGGTGCCGCCGGCTTACCAGAAGCGCGTGCTCATGATCGGCATCATCGGCGCCATCGTGCTGCGCACAGCCATGATCCTGGTGGGTGGCTGGCTGATCAGCCAGTTCCATTGGGTGCTGTATCTGTTTGGTGCCTTCTTGCTGCTCACGGGCATCAAGATGTGGTGGGCTGCGGACAAGGAGCCTGACCTGGAAGACAACCCAGCGCTGAAACTGCTGCGGCGCGCCCTGCGTGTGAGCAAGCACTTTGACGGCGAGCGCTTCTGGACCACGCAGAACGGCGCGCGCATCGCCACGCCCTTGCTGCTGGTGGTGGCACTGGTGGGTTTCACGGACGTCATCTTTGCCGTGGACTCCATCCCCGCCATCTATGCCGTCACGTCCGATCCCTTCATCGTGCTGACCTCCAACATCTTCGCCATCCTGGGTCTGCGAGCCATGTACTTCCTGTTGGCTGCCATGGCCGCCAAGTTCCACCTGCTGAGCTATGGCCTGGCCGTGATCCTTGTGTTCATCGGCAGCAAGATGATGCTGATCGACATCGTGAAGATCCCGACGCTGGCCTCGCTGGGCGTGGTCATCGGCATCCTGGGTGTGACCATGTTCTGGAGCGTGAGAACCGCCCCGGCCATTGGTGCCAGCAAGACAGCTGGCTGATCAGTGATGGACGCCTGCTGAGCGACGACGGTGCACCAGCAGCGTCAGCAACCAGGCGATGCCGATGGCCGCATGCACCCAGCCATTGGCATCCCGCCACTCATCGGGCACCACGTAATACAGGCTGTAGCCGGTCAGGGCCATCAAGGCCAGACAGGTGAGCATGCCTACGCCTTCTATTCTGCGAATGCGCAAACGCCATCCACGCATCACATGGGTGGCCGAGATGCGCCCGATCAGGAACAGCATGAGCATCATGGCCGCACCATGCACCTTCATCAACCAGG
>NZ_SCTN01000404.1 GCF_004297345.1 Aquabacterium sp.
GATGAAGGCCGCGAAGGCCTGCATCGC
Source organism: Aquabacterium sp. (assembly GCF_004297345.1). Classification (GTDB taxonomy): domain Bacteria; phylum Pseudomonadota; class Gammaproteobacteria; order Burkholderiales; family Burkholderiaceae_C; genus Aquabacterium. The sequence goes on from NZ_SCTN01000404.1 coordinate 28, forward strand.
TGGCGCGGATGTCGGCGATACGGCGTGCGGTCATGTCGCGCAAGGTCTCGTTCAGGGCTTGGCCCGCCACGTCCTTGACCAGTTGCTTGCAGGCTCGCACGGCGGCCGGGCCGTTGTGGGTGATGCTGTGCACCACTTGCTGTGTGGTTTCATGCAGGTCATCGGTTGCGCACACTTCATGCACCAGGCCCAGTGCCTGTGCCCTTGCCGCGGTGAAACGCTCGGCCGTCACGAAGTAGCGGCGTGCCGCGCGTTCGCCAATCGCCTTGATGACATACGGGCTGATGGTCGCGGGGCTCAAACCCAGCTTGGCCTCAGACAGACAGAAGCCCGCCTGCTCGGCCGCCACAACCACATCACAGCAGGCCACCAGGCCCACGCCGCCGCCATAACAGTCACCTTGCACCTTGGCGATCACGGGCACGGGGCTGCTGGCAATGGTCCACAGCATCTGCGCCAGTCGGCCGCCATCGGCATGGTTCTTGGCCCAGGTGTAGTCGGCCATGGCGCGCATCCAGTTCAAGTCGGCGCCGGCGCAGAAGGCCTTGCCATGCGCGCCCAGTACGATGGCGCGCAAAGCCTTGTCCGTGGCCAGCTCTGAAAACGTGTGCGTCAGCTCGGCAATGGTCTCGGCATCAAATGCGTTGCGCAATTCGGGGCGGTTCAGGTACACGTGGCACACGTGCCCTTCATGCTGGATATCCAGTCGGGACATGCTCGCGCTCCTTACATGCGGAACACGCCGTAGCGTGTGTCGCCAATCGGTGCGTTGAGGCTGGCACTCAAGGCCAGGGCCAGCACGCGGCGTGTGTCAGTGGGGCGGATCACGCCGTCATCCCACAGACGGGCAGAAGCGTAGTAGGGGTGGCCCTGGGCCTCGTACTGCTCGCGGATCGGTGCCTTGAAGGCTTCCTCGTCGTCGGCGCTCCAGGCGGCTTCGCCTTTCAATCCGGTTTTCAACTCGATGCCATCGCGCTTGACCGTGGCCAGCACACTCGCAGCCTGCTCGCCGCCCATCACGCTGATGCGCGCGTTCGGCCACATCCACAGGAAGCGCGGGTTGTACGCCCGGCCACACATGCCGTAGTTGCCCGCCCCGAACGAGCCGCCGATGATCACGGTGAACTTGGGCACCTGCGCGCACGACACAGCCGTCACCATCTTGGCGCCGGCGCGCGCAATGCCTTCGTTCTCGTACTTGCGGCCCACCATGAAGCCGGTGATGTTCTGCAGGAACACGAGCGGGATCTTGCGCTGGCAGCACAGCTCGATGAAGTGCGCGCCCTTGTTGGCGCTTTCCGAGAACAGGATGCCGTTGTTGGCGATGATGCCCACGGGCATGCCTTCGATGTGGGCAAAGCCTGTGACCAGCGTGCTGCCGTAGCGGGGCTTGAATTCGTCGAACTCGGAGTTGTCCACGATGCGGGCGATCACCTCGCGCACATCGAAGGGCTTGCGCGTGTCCGTGGGGATGATGCCGTTGAGTTCGCTCTCGTCAAATCGAGGCGCACGGGGCTCCTGCAGCGTGATCTCGGGCGTCTTGCGCCAGTTCAGCCGCGCCACGCACTGGCGGGCCAGGGCCAGCGCATGGGCATCGTCGCGCGCCAGGTGATCAGCCACGCCAGACAGGCGCGTGTGCACATCGCCGCCTCCCAGGTCTTCCACGCTCACCACTTCGCCCGTGGCGGCCTTCACCAGTGGCGGGCCGCCCAGGAAGATGGTGCCCTGGTTCTGCACAATGATGGTCTCGTCACTCATGGCGGGCACATAGGCGCCGCCAGCCGTACACGAGCCCATCACCACGGCAATCTGCGGGATACCGACCGCGCTCATATTGGCCTGGTTGTAGAAGATGCGGCCGAAGTGGTCGCGGTCCGGGAAGACCTCGTCCTGATTGGGCAGGTTGGCGCCGCCCGAGTCCACCAGGTAAATGCAGGGCAGGCGGTTCTGTGCGGCGATCTCCTGCGCACGCAGGTGCTTCTTGACCGACAGCGGGTAGTAGGTGCCACCTTTGACCGTGGCGTCGTTGCACACGATCATGCACTCCACGCCGGATACCCGCCCGACACCCGCGATCACGCCAGCCGAAGGCGCGGCGTTGTCATACACATTGAGGGCGGCGAGCGGTGCTACTTCCAGGAAGGGTGAGCCGGCATCCAGCAGTTGCTCCACACGGTCGCGCGGCAGCAGCTTGCCGCGTGCCAGGTGCTTGGCGCGAGGTGCTTCGCCACCGCCCAGGGCGATGCGGGCGAGTTGCTGCTCCAGATCGTCCACCAGGGCTTGCATGGCCTGGGCGCTGGCCTTGAAGGCTTCGGAGCGCGGATTGAGTTGGGTCTCGATGACGGGCATGGTCGGTGTGGGCCTCAGGTTTTGGGCTGGACATGGCGCAGCGCTTCGCTCACCTCATCCTTGAAGCGGCTCAAGGCCGCCAGCGAGGTATCTTTGGGCATCAGCGCGCTCCAGATCAGTTCGGTCAGTTGCTCGGCCGTGGTGTCAATGCGGGGGCGTTTCATCGTGGTGATGGCGTCCCACAGCACGTGCTCCATCGAGCCGTAAACCAGATCGCGCAGCAGGCGCAGCGGCATGTCGGCGCGGATCTGGCCTTGCGCCTGGGCTTCGGCCAGGCAGTCCATCAGCGGCGCGGTGTAGCGGCGTTTACAGTCGGTGATGACCTGCGCCAGTTCAGGCTCGGCGGCGCGGCCTTCGCTCAGCACGAGCGCACACATGCCCGAGCCATCGGCCAGCAGCGTCACCAGGTGGGCACGCACCACATGGCTGAGCTTGGCATGCACACCATGCAGGTGCGGCACATCGCGCTCCAGTTCGCTGCTGATCTCGTCGTACCAATCCTTGATCACCTGGATGCACAGCTCGCGCTTGCCGGGAAAGTAGGTGAACACCGTGGCCTCGGAGACGCCGGCGGCTTGCGCAATCTGGGCGGTGGTGGTGCGCTGGTAGCCGTGCTCGGAGAAAACGCGTCGAGCGGCACTCAGCAGCGTCTGGATGCGCTCCTGGGATTTGGCTCGACGAGGCGTGGTGCGTTGCAGGCTGGTGGGCACGATCAAAATTGAGTGACACTCAAGAATGGCGAGATCATGCCATGTGATGTTCAATTTGTGTGCATTGGCCTTTTAAGGGTAAACGCGGTGTTGTGACGCATTGCGCGTAGCGCCTGCGCCTCTTGAGTTGTACTCAGGTTGTTGAGAGTCTCAAACCGCCGTCCAGCCGGATCACCTCGCCATTGAGGTAGTCGTTCTCCACAATATGGCGCACCAGCGCGGCGTATTCCCGGGGGTGTCCCAGTCTGGTCGGGCAGGGCACGCTGGCCGCGAGGGCTGCTTGCCGCTCTTCTGGCAGGCCCGCCACGAGCGGGGTGTCGAAAGCGCCGGGCGCAATCGCCATCACCCGGATGCGGTCGCGCGCCAGATCGCGCGCCGCAGGCAGGGTCATGGCCGCGATACCGCCCTTGGACGCTGCGTAGGCAACCTGTCCCATCTGCCCGTCAAAAGCGGCAATCGATGCCGTGTTGATGATCACGCCCCGGCTGGCATCGCCGCAATCGCCTGAGCGGGGTGGTGAGGCCATCATCACGGACACAGCCAGGCGCATCATGTTGAAGCTGCCCATGAGGTTGACCTGCATGACGCGCTGGAAGGTCGACAGCTGATGAGGGCCCTCACGCCCGTGCAGGCATTCCTCGAATGCCACGCCGGCAGCATTCACCAGCACATCGAGCCTGCCGAAGCGATCCTGTGCCATGTAGACGGCGGCAGAGCCTTGCGTGTCATCGCTGACATCGGTGTCCATCCAGTGCCATCGTTCCTGATGCGGATCAAGCTGGTGCAAGGGGTGATCGGGCGGTGGGGTACATCGGTCCGCCAGCAAGACGCGGGCGCCGGTCTCCCAGGCCATCTGGCTGGTGGCCGCGCCCAAGCCGGAGCAGCCTCCCGTGATCAGGAAAACGCAGGGTGCGATCTTCATGGCGGGCCCCTTGGATGTGGCGTACATGCAGGATGGCATCATTGCGCCAATCTGAATCACAAGCAAGCCATGACCAGCACCTCTGTGACCGATCTCAAATGGGATCTCCCCAACCCCCATGTCTTGAACGTGTCCGTGCAGGATCAGCACATCGACCTCATGCGGCACACGAACAACGTGGTCTACCTGCAATGGCTGGAGGACGTGGCCTGGGCGCATTCGATGGCGCTGGGCCTGGGGCCGGCTGAGTACGAGGCGCTGGGCCACGGCATGGTGGTGCGCCAGCATGAGATGAACTACATCCAGGCCACGCGCCTGGGCGAGCGGCTGGTGCTGGGCACCTGGTTGACCCAGGCCGACAAACTCACCATGCGCCGTCAGTACCAGTTCATTCGCCTGGACGATGGCGTCACAGTGTTCCGCGGGCATTCTCAGTTTGTCTGTGTGGACATTGCTCAGGGCAAGGTGCGCAGAATGCCGCCGGCTTTTTTGTCGGCCTACACCGCAGCGGTCGTCGCCGTACCGGATTCGGATTGAGATGCCGCTTTCCGGGCTTGGCAATATTGAAGGCGTTTCAGGCAATTAAGGCTCAAGTCAGTCGCGCTTTGCCCCGATAAGCCCCTTACTTCAGCCGGAGAAGCATTCATTCTGGGCGCCTATTGGAAGGGCGAACCCAGGCCCGGCAATCGCTGGGGGGCTGGCGAGCCAACAGCCCGCAACGACCAGGGAGTCGTGATGAACTTCTCGAATTTGAAGATTGGCACGCGTGTGGCGGTGCTGGGTGGTGCCATGAGTGTGGCTCTGCTGGTGGTTGGCGCCACGGGATGGTGGGCGCTCAAGGCCGATGAGGTCCAGTTCGAGGCCTGTGCACAGAAAGCGCAGAAGTTCGAGGTGGCTATTGACCTGGCACGCAGTGCCCAGGTGTCTTTCAAGATCCAGATTCAGGAGTGGAAAAACACGCTCCTGCGAGGTGGTGACAAGGCTGCCTTTGACAAATACAGCGCGGCTTTCGCCAAGGAGGGCGATACCGTGCAGGCTCGATTGCAAGAGTTGAAGACCGTGATGGAGGACATGAGCCTGTCCACATCCGACATCGCTCAAGCCCAGGTGGCCTTGTCCGAACTCAAGACCAAGTACCAGGATGCCTTGACGCACTACGATCAGGCTGAGCCCGACAAGAGTGCCCATCAGGTTGATCATCTGGTTAAAGGCATGGACAGGCCGCCCACCAAGAAAATTGATGAAATCGTGGCCAGCGTGCTGCAATCCGCCAAAACCATCCAGGCGCAAGCCGTTGATCAGGCCAAAGCCCGGATGCACACAGCCGTGTTGACCATGCTGGGGGTCGTCGTGCTGGCGCTGTGCGCAGGCGCTTCGGTCGCCTGGCTGATCCTGCGCAGCATCACCGACCCGCTGGCGCAAGCCGTATCAGCCGCCACGGAGGTGGCCAATGGCAACCTGCGTGTGAGCATTCATACCGATGGGCAGGACGAAGTCAGTCAACTGCGTGCCGCCATGGGCAAGATGAACGACAGCTTGCTGCGCGTGGTCAGCCAGGTCCGCGAGTCCGCCGACATGGTGTCACACGCCTCAGGCGAGATCGCGTCGGGCAACATGGACCTGTCTGCTCGTACCGAGGCGCAGGCTTCCAATCTGCAGCAGACCGTGGCCACCATCAGCCAGTTGTCAACCGGGGTTCAGCACAGTGCCGATCATGCCGTTCAGGCGCAGGATCTGGCGTCGCGGGCCAGCGACGTGGCCGAGCGCGGCGGTGCCGTGGTCAGCGATGTCGTCCAGACCATGAATGACATCAACACCAGTTCACGCAAGATCTCCGAGATCATCGGTGTGATCGACGGCATTGCCTTCCAGACCAATATCCTGGCGCTCAATGCCGCTGTCGAGGCCGCACGTGCCGGCGAACAGGGCAGGGGCTTTGCCGTGGTCGCATCTGAGGTGCGCGCCCTGGCACAGCGCAGCGCCAATGCCGCCCGAGAAATCAAATCGCTGATCAATGCCAGCGTGGAATGCGTCGATCGGGGTAGCAACCTGGTGGGTGAGGCCGGCTCGACGATTGCCGAGGCCGTCCAGGCCGTCAAACAAGTGCGCGACGTGATCTCTGAGATCTCGGTGGCCGCACGCGAGCAGGCCGAGGGTATCAGCCAGGTCAGCCAGTCCATCGGCGCCATGGACACGACCATGCAGCAAAACGCCGCCCTGGTCGAGCAGGCCGCCGCAGCCGCATCCTCTTTGCAGCAACAGGCGCAGGCGCTGCAGGGATCGGTCAGCTTCTTTCGGGCTTGATGGCCCTGAGGTCGACGCTTTCGGGTTGCCGGGCGTTCTTGCGGGCGCCCTCTGATTGGGGGCTGCCGCAGATACGCGCGAGAAGCACGCCGTCAGCGGCGACAATAGCGGCCATGTGCCACGCATTCCGCTGGCACAGCCATCCGTCGCCCTGTTCGCCCCAACGTGTCTGTACTGTCCAGCGCGGCCTCTGACCAGGCTGCCTCGTCCACTGAACCCTTGACCATCCTGCAGGACGTCTTCGGCTACGCTGCCTTCCGTGGGCAGCAGCAGGCCATCGTGGACCACGTCACGGCCGGCAACGACGCCCTGGTGCTGATGCCCACGGGCGGCGGCAAGAGCCTGTGCTATCAGATCCCGGCGATCGCGCGCCATCGCGCTGGCAAGGGCGTGACGGTGGTCGTGTCGCCGCTGATTGCCTTGATGCACGACCAGGTCGGCGCGCTGGAAGAAGTTGGCGTGCACGCGGCCTTCCTCAACAGCTCGCTCAGCCAGGAAGACACCCAGCGCATCGAGCGCGAGATGATGGCCGGCCGCATGGTGATGCTGTACGCCGCGCCCGAGCGCGTCACCAACCTGCGCTTCCAGGCGCAACTGGCCAGCCTGCATGAGCGCGGACTGCTCAGCCTGTTTGCCATTGACGAGGCGCACTGCGTCAGCCAATGGGGGCACGATTTCCGCGAAGACTACCTGCAGCTCAGCATGCTGCACGAGCGCTTCCCCGACGTGCCTCGCCTGGCCCTGACTGCCACCGCCGACGACCAGACCCGTGCCGACATGATCGAGCGCCTGCAACTGCAGGACGCCCGTGTCTTCATCAGCAGCTTCGACCGGCCCAACATCCGCTACGCCCTGGTCGAAAAAGACAACCCTCGCCAGCAGTTGCTGCGCTTCATCCGCGACGAGCACGATGGCGACGCCGGCATCGTTTATTGTCAGAGCCGCAAGAAGGTGGAAGAAACGGCCGCCTGGCTCAACGAGCAAGGCATCAGCGCCTTGCCGTATCACGCCGGGCTGGATTCCGCCGTGCGCCAGAAGCACCAGGATCGCTTTTTGCGTGAAGACGGCCTGGTCATGGTCGCCACGATCGCTTTCGGCATGGGCATCGACAAACCCGATGTGCGCTTCGTGGCCCACCTGGATCTGCCCAAGAACATCGAGGCCTACTACCAAGAGACGGGCCGTGCCGGGCGCGATGGCGGCGATGCCGATGCCTGGCTGACTTATGGCCTGGCCGACGTGGTCAACCAGCGCCGCATGATCGACGAAAGCCCGGCCCACGACGACTTCAAGCGCGTGCAGCGCGGCAAGCTGGATGCCTTGCTGGCGCTGGCCGAAGCCCATGACTGCCGCCGTGTGCGCCTGCTGGCCTACTTCGGCGAAGAAAGCCAGCCCTGCGGTAATTGCGATAACTGTTTGCATCCTCCCGCCACATGGGACGGCACCGAGGCCGCGCGCAAGATGCTCAGTTGCATCTACCGCTTCTGGCAGCACGGGCGCCAGCGCTTCGGCGCCGGGCACCTGATTGATGTCTTGCGCGGCAAGCAGACAGACAAGGTGCAGCAGTACGGACACCACAGCCTCAGTACCTTTGGCGTGGGTGCGGACCTGTCAGAAAACCAGTGGCGCGCCGTGTTGCGCCAGCTGGTGGCCCTGGGGCATGTGGTGGCGGAAGGGGAGTTCAACACCCTCACGCTGACGGACAGCGCCCGGGCCGTGCTCAAGGGCGAGGTCAATCTCACCTTGCGCGAGGCCGTCGAGGCCCCGCGCCGCGGTCGTGCCACCAAGTCCGGCGGCAAGGCCTCCTCGGCGCCGGCTGATCTGATTGGCGACGCTCTGTCGCGCTACAACGAGCTCAAGGCCTGGCGTGCCGGCGTGGCCAGTGAGCACAACCTGCCTGCCTATGTGGTGTTCCACGACGCCACCCTGGCCGACATGGCGCGCATCTCGCCGCAATCCTTGGGGGAGCTGGGCAGCATCAGTGGCGTGGGCGCGAAAAAGCTCGAAGCCTATGGTGAGCAGCTTCTGGCTGTGCTCCAGCCCTGATTGAGTGTGAATATGCCCCATATCGGGGAATTTTTCCGAAAAAACGAACGATCGCGCCAATGGATGCCCTCAGTTTGTGCATCAGGCTATTCCTTTGCCTGGGCAATGAAAATGGACGCGAATCCGCGTAATTTGGAGGGGAAATGTCCTAAAATCCAATAAATACATAGGATTTTGTTGTGACTTGGCGACGAAATGGCCTGAAAAACAGCTCTGCAAGCTGTCACGATTCTTGCTTAAGGATCCCCGGCGGGCTTTCCGTCCCACAATGAACTTCGTGGTTGGGGCTGTTTTGGGCACCCTCCCTGTTCAGATTTTTGTTCATCTCATTGCTAGGAGAACTTGATGTTTGCAAAGAAAAACCTGGTTGCTGTTGCCGCCTTGCTGGCCGTTGCTGGCGCTGCCAACGCTGACGTGAAGCTGTACGGTTACGTTGAAATGGACGCCGGCTCCTACGAGCTGGCCCACGCCAAGGGCACACCTAGCCGCGTGACCAAGGTGCAAAGCGGCGACATGATGACCAGCTTCATCGGTTTCGCCGGCTCGGAAGATCTGGGTGGCGGTCTGAAGGCTGAATTCACGCTGGAATCCTTCTTGGCTGCCGATACTGGCTCGACTCTTGCCAACAACCATGGTGGTTTCTGGGGGCGTGGCTCGAACGTCGCGTTGAGCGGCGGTTTCGGTAAGGTCGCCCTGGGCCAGTACGACAACCCCTTGTTCACCGCCGGCTATACCTACAACCCGTTCGGTAGCTCGATGACCTTCTCGCCCACGATGCGTCATCTGAGCTATATCGGTCAAACGCAAAGCGCTGCTGGTTCGACCGGTGTCGGTTTTGATACTGGCTGGATCAACTCCATCACTTATGAATCGCCTGTGGTCGGCGGCTTCCAGGGTATTGCCCAGTACGCTCCCAAGGAAACGACCGTGGCTGGCACCAAGAACAGCTACGCCGCGGCTGGTTCGTACAATGCTGGTCCTTTCAGCGCCATGCTGACTTATGTTAACGCCGGCAAGTCGACTTCGACCGCATGGACGGGTGAAGAAAAGGTCTGGAACGCTGGTGCCAGCTATGACTTCGGCGTGGTGAAGGCCTTTGCCCAGTACACCGACATCAACGAGAAGGACTCGGTGGCTGTTGTTGTGAGCCCATCTGTGACCAATGGTGCTGTAGCCGCCAACAAGTCCAAGATCTACCAACTGGGCGTGACCGTGCCTGTGACCGACAAGGCCAATGTGATGGCTTCGTACGGCGAATCCAAGAACAAGGTCACCGCCACGGGTGACAAGTACAAGGACCGCATCCTGTCGATCGGTTACGACTACGCCCTGTCCAAGCGCACCAGCGTGTTTGGCGCTTTCATGAACAACGATGCTACCGACAAGGATTCTGGCCAATCGTTCGCCGTAGGCATCAAGCACAACTTCTGATCGAATCCCTTCGATTTGAAGCATCCATGAAAAACGCCCCGCGAGGGGCGTTTTTCTTTTGGTGGCCAGCTTGGTAGCGGGCCTGTGTGGCACTTGCCCGCAGCAGGCTCAGCCGTACTGTCGGTTCAACCGCGTTCGAACTTGAAGACGGCCGTGCTGGCCAACAGGTTGGGCCAGTTGTTGACCACGCCGCCCTGGCTGTTCAAGCCAAACGAGGCCAGCGTACGCAGGCCATTCTTGCGAGCCAGCACTTCAAAGTCGGCAAACGTGGCTACGCGGATATTGGGCGTGTCGTACCACTGATAGGGCAGGGCTTTGGTCACGGGCATGCGGCCACGCAGCACGCTCAGGCGGTGCGCCCAGTGCGCAAAATTGGGGAAGCTCACCAGGCCCAGGCGGCCAATGCGCGCTGTTTCGCGCAGCATGGCCTCCGTATTGCGCAAGTGCTGAAGCGTATCGAGCTGCAGCACCACATCGAAGCTGTTGTCCTCGAACAGGCTCAAGCCCTCTTCCAGATTGCGCTGGATGACGTTGACGCCGCGGCGTACGCATTCCAGCACCTTGGCGTCGTCCAGTTCCACGCCGTAGCCGGTGCATTGACGATGGTCGCGTAGATAGGCCAGCAAAGAGCCATCTCCACACCCCAGGTCCAGCACGCGGGAGCCGGTGGGGATCAGGTCGGCAATGATCTGATGGATGGCGCGGTCGTTGCTCATCAAGGTCTCCATCACACAGCCACGTTCAAAGGCTGGCCATCGCGTGTGCTGAGGGCGCCGGATCGGTTGCGCAACTCCAGCGCAATGCGATCGAAGTAGGCGCGAACCACGTCGTGGTAGCGAGGGTCATCGAGCAGGAAGGCATCGTGGCCGTGCGGCGCATCGATTTCGGCATAGCTCACGTCATGGCGGTTGTCGACCAGGGCCTTGACGATCTCGCGCGAGCGCGCCGGCGAAAAGCGCCAGTCTGTCGTGAAGCTGATGACCAGGAACTTGGCCAGCGCCTTGGCCATGGCCGCAGCCAGTTTGCCGCCGTGAGTGCGGGCCGGGTCGAAGTAGTCAAGCGCCCGCGTGATCAGCAGGTAGGTGTTGGCATCGAAGTAGTCGCTGAACTTGTCGCCCTGGTAGCGCAGGTAGCTCTCGACCTGGAACTCGATGTCCTGGGTGCTGTAGGCGGGCTCGTCGCCGATGGCGCGGCCGACCATTTCACGGCCGAACTTCTCGTCCATCACGTCGTCAGACAGATAGGTGATGTGGCCGATCATGCGGGCCACACGCAGACCACGACGAGGCACGACGCCATGCTCGTAAAAATGGCCGTTGTGGAAATCCGGATCGGTCACGATGGCGCGACGGGCCACTTCATTGAACGCAATGTTCTGGGCCGACAGATTCGGTGCCGTGGCTACCGCTACGCAGTGGCGTACGCGCTCGGGGTATTGCAGCGTCCAGCTCAGGGCCTGCATGCCACCCAGGCTGCCGCCCAGCACGGCGGCCAGTTGGTTGATGCCCAGGCGATCCAGCACGCGAGCTTGCGCGTTGACCCAGTCCTCCACCGTGACCACGGGGAAGTCGGCGCCATAGAGCTTGCCGGTTGCTGGGTTGGTGTGCATCGGTCCGGTCGAGCCAAAGCATGAGCCCGGGTTGTTGATGCCGATGACGAAGAATTTGTCCGTGTCCAGCGGTTTGCCGGGGCCGATCATGTTGTCCCACCAGCCCTGACTCTTGGGCAAGGGGTTGCCGTTTTCGTCGGCGTGCAGCCCGGCCACGTGGTGCGAGGCATTCAGTGCATGGCACACCAGCACTGCGTTGCTGCGGTCTTCATTCAGGCGGCCGTAGGTCTCGTAGACCAGGGTGTAGTCGCGCAGCACCGCGCCGCTTTGTAGCGACAAGGGTGTGCCGAAGTGCATGGATGCGGGGGTGACGACCCCAAGATTGGACATGACGCGTGCAGCTTGATCAGACAACAAAAAACCGGCCTCGCATGAAAGCAGGGGCCGGTTAGCAGCGCCCTCTTTAGCGGAATTTCTTGAGCGCCCGCAATCCGGACAAATCGGCGCTATAGGTATCAGTGTAGCGCCATTTCATGATGCTTGGCACGTGGTGATATTTCACAATCTGGCGGCAAATCGCCGTCTTGTGCGCTCGACCGCTGGTGCGCGCTTCACCGTAGCATGGTGCGAGGGCGCATTTGCATCACGCCCGATCCATAAGGAGGCCTCATGCCCAGGTGGCTGATTCGACTCAACAAGTACGTGCCCATCCGCTATGGCGCGTGGGTCTTTGCGGTACTTCTGACGCTGGCCGGTTCCTGGCAGTGGCAGGGTTTTCAGCATCGATACGGCTTGTGGCTGGCCGTGTTGGGGGGCTTGCTGACCTTCCTGGGCATCAATGACATGCGCCAGACCAGCCGGTCGGTGCTGCGCAACTATCCGGTGATCGGGCATCTGCGTTATCTGCTGGAGTTCATCCGGCCCGAGCTGCGGCAGTACTTCATCGAAAGCGACAACGAGGCGGCGCCATTCTCGCGTCAGCAGCGTTCCCTCGTGTACCAGCGCGCCAAGGGCGAGTCAGACAAACGGCCATTCGGCACCCAGCGTGATGTAGGGGCGACCGGCTACGAGTGGATCAGCCATTCCATGGTGCCCACCGAGATTGTCAGCGAGGATTTCCGCGTGACGATCGGCGCTGGCGGCTCGTCTTGCACGCAGCCCTACAGTGCCAGCGTGTTCAATATCTCGGCGATGAGTTTTGGTGCCTTGAGTGCCAATGCGGTGCTGGCCCTGAATGCCGGGGCGAAGAAGGGGCGTTTCGCGCATGACACGGGCGAGGGCTCGATCAGTCGCTATCACCGCGAGCCCGGTGGCGATCTGATCTGGGAGATCGGATCAGGCTACTTTGGCTGCCGCAATGAAGAGGGCAAGTTCGACGAGACCAGGTTCGTGACCAATGCGCGTGAGCCGCAGGTCAAGATGATCGAGCTCAAGCTGAGCCAGGGCGCCAAACCAGGGCACGGCGGCGTGCTGCCAGGCCCGAAGGTGACGCCCGAAATCGCCGAAACGCGCGGCGTGCCCATGGGCCAGGATTGTGTCTCGCCGGCCAGCCATTCGGCGTTTTCATCTCCCATTGAAATGATGCGCTTCATCGAGCGCCTGCGTCAGCTATCGGGTGGCAAGCCCGTGGGCTTCAAGTTCTGTGTGGGGCATGTCTGGGAGTGGTTCGCCATGGCCAAGGCCATGCGCGAGACCGGCATCTGGCCGGACTTCATCGTGGTCGATGGTGCCGAGGGCGGTACCGGTGCGGCGCCGCTGGAGTTCACGGATCACGTTGGGGCGCCTTTGCAGGAGGGCTTGCTGCTGGTCCATAACACCCTGGTGGGGCTGGGTGAGCGCCATCGCGTCAAGATCGGCTGTGCCGGCAAGGTGATCAGTGCCTTCGATATCGCCCGCATGATGGCCTTGGGTGCCGATTGGTGCAATTCAGCGCGCGGCTTCATGTTCGCGCTGGGCTGCATCCAGGCTCAAACCTGTCACACGGGCGAGTGCCCCACGGGGGTGACATCGCAGGATCCAGGGCGGCAGCGCGCGCTGGTCGTGCCGGACAAGGCCGAGCGGGTCTACCGCTTCCATCACAACACCCTGCATGCCTTGCAGGAGTTGGTGCAGGCAGCCGGCTTGCATCATCCCAACGACATCACGGCTGACCACATCTTGCGGCGGGTGTCGGGTTTTGAGGTGGGGCGCCTGGCCAACTTGCTGCCCTACATGAAGCCGGGCGAGCTGCTGGCAGCGGAGCGGGGCGAGGCGCCGTGGCGCCAGCCTGGCTTCGAGCAGTACTGGCGCCGTGCGCGTGCCGATTCGTTCGAGCCAGCAGACGGCGTGCATTGAACGAAGCCCGGATCAGCCTCGGTTGATCAGGCCTTGGGTGGGGCCGTATCGATGAAGCTCTGGCGCTGCATCAGCTTTTCATGCAACTTGCCCAGATTGGGGTAGTCGTCACGCCAATCGATCTCCGGGAAGCGGAAATCCAGATACCCCAACGCACAGCCCACGGCGATATCGGCCAGGCTGTGGTGTGTACCGGTGCACCAGGGGCGGTCACCCAGGCCCTGGCTCATCGCTTTCAGGCTGGCCTTGACCTTGTCAATCTGGCGATCGATCCAGGCCTGGCTGCGTTGCGCTTCGGTACGGCCCGCCCAGGTTTGCTCCATGCGCGCCAGGATGGCGGCGTCCAGCAGGCCATCGGCCAGCGCTTCCCAGGTGCGCACTTCCACCCGCTCGCGGCCGCTCAAAGGGATGAGCTTGCCGACAGGAGACAGGGTGTCCACGTATTCCACGATGACGCGCGAGTCGAAAATGGCCTCGCCGCCTTCCATGACCAGGCAGGGCACTTTGCCCAGCGGGTTGGATTCCATGATCGTCGTGTCAGCCGACCAGACGTCCTCAATGTCGAACTTGTAGTCGAGTTTCTTCTCGGCCAGCACGACCCGTACTTTGCGGACAAAGGGGCTGGTCAGGGATCCGATCAGTTTCATTCTGTGTTTGATGTGTGTTTGGGATCATTTTAGCCATCGACGGCGGCTTGACGCACACGTAAGCCTTCTGGTGGCTCTACCCACCCAATCAGGGGGAGGTCCGGGTCATCCAGCGGTTCTAAATCGTTACATTTGATGCTGAAATGAACAATTCCGGCGTTCGCTCAGCAGTACGCGTCATCCGGCTGGACGAGTTCGTTCCCAAACAGCCCGTCATGCTCCCTGAGTGTGCGGTGGACGAACTCGAGCCTGAATGGTCGAGCCTGCCTCCTCTTGCCTGGCCTGATCCGATCGGGTCGGTTCGGCAGCGCCTGCCTGTTTTGCCTGAAACAGTGGGTGACGATGGCCCGGAGACGGCCCCATCCAGCACGGCTTTCGAGGTGTCCGATGCGGCTGCCGTGGTACCCGGGAAGATGCCGCGCCTGCCAAACGGGGTGGTGACGTCATGGCCCTTGCGTTTTCAAGGTGAGCCCATTGGCTATGCCCGTTTGTGGCTGCGCAATCTGCTGTTGATCTTGCTCACGGCCGGTTTGTACCTGCCCTGGGCGCGCGTGCGCAGCCAGCGCTATCTGATGCGCCATACCCGGGTGGCCGGCCATGTGCTCGATTATCACGAGCCTCCCGCCAATCTGTTGCCGCGCTATGCCCTGAGCATGGCGTTGCTGCTGGGCGTGAGCGGTGCGTGGGCCGGCGGCTCCGCATTGGCTGGCATGCTGGCCTTGTCGCTGGCCCTGGCTGTCTGGCCCTTGCTGGTGTTCATGAGCTTGACGCACCGCATGGCGCATCTGAGTTGGGCCCATCGGCGTGTGGCCTTCGATGGCGCCTGCCAGCAGGTTTACCGCGCCATGTGGGCACCTTTGTTTGGCGGCGGTGTGGTGGCGTGGTTGTTGATGGCCGCCATCGCTGTGCGCCATCCCGGAAATTGGATCGCGTGGGGTGGGGCGCTGGCTTTGTGGCTGCTGGCCATGCCGGCCTTTGTGTGGACCTGGTATGTGTTCCGCCAGCGGCATCTGCGCCTGGGGCCTTTGCATCTGCTGTGGAAGGCGACCAAG
>NZ_SCTN01000405.1 GCF_004297345.1 Aquabacterium sp.
TGGCCAAGGAACGCGCCGAAGCCGCAGCCTCTGCGCGCAGCACCTTCCTGGCGAACATGAGCCACGAGATCCGCACCCCCATGAACGCCATCATCGGCTTCACCGACCTGGTGCTGACCGGCGAGTTGCAAAGCGAGCAACGCAAGCGCCTGGAGACCGTGCACAAGTCAGCACGCAACCTGCTGCACCTGCTCAACGACATCCTTGACACCTCCAAGCTGGAGCACGGCGCATTGGAGCTGGAAGAGCTTGATTTCTCGCTGCCCGATCTGGTGGAGCAGTTGTGTGCGGAGCAATCCATCCATGCCAACCGCAAGCACCTGTCCTTGAACTGCGAGATCGACAGCCAGGTGGGCGAGCACGTCAAGGGCGACCCACATCGACTTCGTCAGATCCTGGTCAACCTGGTGGGCAACGCCATCAAGTTCACCGAACAAGGTGGCGTGACCGTCTCAGTACAGCGCGAAGCCGAAGGCGTGCACTTCATGGTCAAGGACACCGGCATCGGCATTGCACAAGATCGCCTGCCGCACATCTTTGATGCGTTCACGCAGGCCGATGCCTCGATGAGTCGCCGCTTTGGCGGCACCGGACTGGGCACCACGATCAGCAAGCAGTTGACCGAGCTGATGCACGGCCGCATCTGGGCGACCAGCGAGCCGGGACAAGGCAGTGTCTTCCACGTGCTCATTCCCATGGAAAAGGGCAACGCAGCCAATGCACTGCGTATCCACACCTCGACGCAGGCCATGCGCCTGCCGCCCATGCGCATTCTTGCCGTGGATGACGTGGAGCAGAACCTGGAGTTGCTCACGCAGTTGCTGAGCAAGCAGGGCCACACGGTGGTCACGGCCGGCAACGGCGAGCAGGCACTGGCACGAGCAGGAGACGAACACTTCGACATCATCCTGATGGACGTGCAGATGCCTGTGATGGACGGCCTGACCGCCAGCCGCACCTTGCGCCAGCGTGAGATCGAACAAGGCCAAGGCCGCACACCCATGCTGGCCTTGTCCGCCAGCGTGCAGATGGAAGACCGCCAGGCCGCCATTGATGCGGGCATGGATGGCTTTGCCACCAAACCGATCGAGATGGCGGAGCTGATGGCCGAGATGTCTCGCGTGACGGGGCAGGCCTTGTTGCCGGCACAGGAGGCTGCGCAAGCGCCCACCGCCGTTCAAGTCAACAACAGCATCATCGACACGCAACGCGGCCTGCGCCGCTGGCAGGACTGGGCGCCCTACGCCAAAGCCTTGCAGCGCTTCGCACATGAACAGGCCGACTGGTTGGCCGAGCAGGCCCAACAGACGATCCCGCAGGGCCATACCGCGTTCAAGGAAGCCCACCGCATCAAGGGTGTGGCTGCCACCTTGGGGCTACCCCAAGTCGAGCAACTGGCCGCTCAACTGGAAACCCTCGCCCGCCAGGATGCCAGCGCTGACATGAGCCCACCGTGGCAAGCCTTGCTGAGCGCGCTAAATACGGCCGTGGCCGAGATCACGCAGCTGTCGATGCAACTGAGCGCACAACAGGCCTCGCCAAGCTCGGCAAGCCAAGCACAGCCGCTCATGGAACAAGCCACGCTGCACCGCAAACTGCAGCAATTGCAGACTGCGTTCCGCCGCGGCGAGTGCCTGGACAAGGTGCTGGAGGAAGTTCGCCTGGCTGCACCGGCCTACCTGGGGCCCCACGAAGTGCACGCGCTGATGGAAGCCGTCGATCTGTTTGACTTCGATGCCGCCGCCGCCTGCGCAGAACGCATGGCCAACAGCCTGGCCAACATGGAGAGCAACGATGCCGCACTCTGACCGTGAAGTTCGTCCCTGCATCCTGATCGTGGACGATGAACCCACCAACCTGCAGGTGCTGCGCCAGATTCTGCAGGACGACTACCGCCTGCTGTTTGCCCGCGATGGCCACAAGGCGCTGGAGCTGGCCGGCACGGAAAAGCCCCAATTGATCCTGCTCGATGTGATGATGCCCGGCCTGACCGGCCACGACACCTGCAAGACGCTCAAACAGAACCCGGCCACGGCACACATCCCCGTGATCTTCGTGACGGCCTTGTCCGACGTGGACGACGAGACGCACGGCTTCGAGCTGGGCGCCGTG
>NZ_SCTN01000406.1 GCF_004297345.1 Aquabacterium sp.
CAAGGCCGCCCAGCCCGTTTGACGGCCAACTCCGCAGCGCTCAAGGCGCTGGCGGGACGCCGCCAGCGACCAATATCGGTGCCTGCCATGCGTTGACCGCCCCCTCACTCGAAGGGGGGCGCGCACCAACGGCTTGAGCCAGCGGCATACTCTGCCCGTCACGCAAGCGGCATCGTTGCGCGACATGTCGGGCCACGCCCGCCAAAAGAAGCAGCTACACATACAAGCTTGGCGTTCTCGCACGAGATCCCGCCCGGCCAAAACCAGGGATTGAAATGCGAAACCTTCGAGTGGCGATCATCGCCAAACTGTTTCTTGTCCTGATATGCGGGGGGCTCGCCTCGTGTGGCGGCGGTGGATCAGACGCCAGCTCCGGCAATGACGCCCAGGCCGTGCAGAGCGGCCAGTTCAAGGACAGTTATGTACAGGGCCTGCGCTATACAACGGCCACACAATCTGGATTGACCGACGCCAACGGCACGTTTCACTACCTCAGCGGCGAGCGCGTGACGCTGTCGGTGGGCGGCGTCGTGATCGGAACGGCCGCCGGTGCGCCACTCGTCATCCCGAGTGACCTGGTGTCCGACAACCAGAGTGTGAGCAACCCAATCGTCACCAATATCGCACGTTTTCTGCAAACGCTGGATGCCGATGGCAACCCGGACAATGGCATCACCATTCCCCCCGCTGCCCATACCGCACTGGCGTCTGCCTCTCTGGATTTTTCCAATCCCGCTTTTGGCAACTCGCCTGCACTGGTTGCAGCGCTCCAGAAACTCAACGACAAGCAAGTTTTCGCGGACACACGACAGCTGGTTTCGACCGACGCGGCCCAACGCCATCTGCTCGCGTCCGTAGGCGGCAGCGTGCCAGCGACCCCGGCCTCCGTGAGCCCGGTGCGCCAGACCATCCTTGATGGTCCGGCTTATTCCAATGTGCTCAGCGCGCTGGACTCGAGCGGGCATGTCCACCTCTTTGTAGGCGGCGATCATCTTTATCACTTTGTCCGCGATACCTCGGGATGGCATGCGGATTCAGTGGCAGGCATAGCGTCCAGCGGTGTCTGGCTAAAGAAGGTCTTTGTGGATGCCCATGGCGCTTTCCACCTCTTCTTTACCGATGCGAATGGGTGGCAGTACGCGAGCAACGCCACAGGCGCATGGGTGATCGAGTCGATCTATGCCGCCGACTATGTGGTCGACGCCGCAGGTGGACTGCACGTCATCACCGTCAGGTCTGCCACAACCTTTGCGTATGGCAGCACAGTGAACGGGGTGTGGGCCTGGGATACCTTCACGACTCCAAGCGCGAACGGACTGGGCTCGGCGAGTCTGGCCTCGGCATCGCCCGAACTGGTCAAGCTGGCACTGGACGCCAGCGGCCATGCCCACATCGTTTTCAGCAGGGATGACTATGCATCTTTCGAGTCGTCGGCCATCTACTATGCGAGCAATGCAAGCGGCACCTGGCAATCGGCCCAGTTGCAATCGGCAGGCGGGGTTCGACCCAACAGTCTAGACCTGGTGGCCGATGCACTTGGCAACCCGCATGTGCTTTATGCCTATACCAACATTCTTTACGGCTCTCAATTCTGCGCAGGCCCCTGTCCGTCCAGAGACCACGTGGGCTACTTCACTAAATCGAACGGCCAGTGGCAATCTGAGCTGGCCGATGGCGGCGTCGGTAGCGAGGCCATCCGCTTTCGCTACGTTGACGACCAGCACGTCGGCTACTTCTCCGGATCGACATTCACTCAAAAGATCGGATCGACCTGGACGCCACTCAGCATGCCATTTGGCGCCGTGGGCTCACTGCTCAGCACTGACACCACCAGCGGCTCGCCCAGCTCTTTTTACTCGGTCGGGGTGCAGAGCGGCAACGTCAACTATGCGACGTTTGCAAATGGCGCATGGACCACAGAGCAGGTGGCCAGCCTCAAGCCAGTCGGTCAATTCTCCAACATGACCATGGATGCCGCAGGTTCCCAACATATCAGCTACTGGAATGCTGCGGACCGTACCTTGCGCTATGCAACCCAGGTCAATGGCGGCTGGCACTCGGAGGTCGCCGCCCAAAACGTGGACATGAACAGCCAGACCGTGATCGCCGTGGGTGCCAGCGGCGAGATCCACATCGCTTACCTGGACTCGACAAGCTATGCATTGCAGCATGTGCACAAGCTGGGTGGTGCATGGCGGGTGGACACGGTCTCACCAACGTCCTTTGGGTCTTTTTCCATGGCGCTCGATGTCGGTGGTGCCGTCAACATGCTGTATATCGATACGAGACAGTCGGCCTGGATGCATGCCACCAATGTGTCTGGCACATGGGTCAGCAATCAGGTCGTGTCAGTGCAATGGAACATCGCTGGCAAGGGACGCTTGAGTGTTGCGCCCAGCGGGGATGTCTACGCCTGCATCGACTCGGACAACTACAGCTCCAATACCATCCGCCAAGGGCTGTGGCTGGCCAAGCTGGCCAGCGGCGCCACGGTCTGGCAATTCGAGAACGTCGCCCCCGCGATCTCTTCAGGGAGCGATTGCTGGGTGGACGCCAAAACGGACGGCACGGTGGCACTGGCCTACCGGATTGATCGCGGATCTGTCGGCACGTGGGACAAGTTGATCTATGCCAGCAAAGATGGCTCAGGCTGGCACTCGGAGACAGTCGCCACGGGCATTTTCAGAGGCATATCGATGATCACAGATCCCAAGCTGGGACGCGTGATGGCCTACTACAACGCAGGAGAAGGCTATGTGAGCTATGCCTACCGAAGCGGATCAAGCTGGACAGCCAAAACGCTCATCAATCTGAACATGCTGGACCAAGCTTTCTTGGCTCCGATGGCCATTGATGCGACGGGCGCACTTCACACGGTGTACTTCGATTCACAACAGCAGGATCTGATCGCATTGACCATCGATCAGCCCTGAGCCATCGTTCATTCGCGGCACACAGGTGGGCAACGCTCCACGTGCGGCACGTGTTAGTTCGCACGGCGGGTAAGCAGTCGTTCAAGCAGCGGATCCGCCCAATCGCAACTCTTGGTCAGCTGTGCCTCGCATAGCGGTCGTTCAAGCCAGTAGCGGCGGCCGGACCGAGTGTCAGCTTACCAATGCCTACCGTGAGCAGGCAGGCCGACCACGAACGGCTCCTGACGCTGCGAAACGGTCTGCCGAGATGGCTGCTAAAGGCTGGTTGCGGACGCTCAGGCCCACCAGTCGAATGACGGCAACGCTCAAGAACGGTCACTCGGCGGCGGTCAGCACGTAAGACCGCCACAGGTTCGTTAGCGGTCGATCCGGTGGCGATGGGCCCATCGAATGCGGTGACCGACTGCTCTTACGGAAGGTCACCGGCTCCTTCCGACCCAAAGGGGGCGTAGCCTACGCGTGCCGCAAAACAGACATTGGCTGTTGACTCATCCATGCTTTGCATATCATTCGCGGATATGACCTGTCACACCTTATGTCCGGCTTAAATAGACCAGCCCTCAAGGGAGGGCTGCTAGCCTTCTTGGCCGCCAC
The DNA here is from genome assembly GCF_004297345.1 of Aquabacterium sp. GTDB lineage: Bacteria > Pseudomonadota > Gammaproteobacteria > Burkholderiales > Burkholderiaceae_C > Aquabacterium. The sequence continues at coordinate 3,528 of NZ_SCTN01000406.1, forward strand.
AC
>NZ_SCTN01000407.1 GCF_004297345.1 Aquabacterium sp.
GCAAACGAGGACTTGGGGCCGACGATGCGCAATGCGCCCCCAATCTCATCCTTGGACTCGCGCGCCTCCGCCAATGCCCGGTCCAAGGTAGCCAATGCTGGCTGCGTGGTCTCCAGGAAGCGTTGCCCCTCGTCCGTCAACGACAGGCTGCGTGTCGTCCGATTCAGGAGGCGTACGCCAAGGTGCTCCTCCAACTGTTGCAGGGACTGGCTCGCCGCCTGAGCCGTCACGCCCTGGGCGATGGCCGCCTTTCGGATGCTGCCCAACTCGACCGCCTTGGCCAGCGTGGCGATGGCTCTTAATTCGTTGATGGCCATAGACATTTCACGGATGGAATCGCCATCAGTTTAAACAATTGCTTGAATATGGTTCAAGCTTTTATCGTCTAGTTGATTGATAGACAAATGCCTAAAGTGCAAGCATGAACTCTTTCAACACCCCATCTGACATGAACAAGACCCGTCAACTTGGTCCCAGCGGGCTGGAGGTATTCGCTCTGGGCTTTGGCTGCATGGGCCTGAGCTATGGCTACGGCCCGGGCGTAGATCGCGCAGCAGGCGTGCAACTGATCCGCCAGGCCTTCGAGCGCGGCGTGACCTTCTTTGATACCGCCGAAGCCTACGGTGCACTCAACGAAGAGATGGTGGGCGAAGCCCTGGCGCCTGTGCGCGAGCAGGTTGTGATCGCCACCAAGTTTGGCTTCAAGGACGGCGACCCCACAGCCGGCTTGGACAGCCGGCCGCAGCGCATCCGTACCGTCGTCGAGAACTCGCTCAAGCATCTGCGCACGGATTACATCGACCTGCTGTACCAGCACCGTGTCGATCCACAAGTCCCCATCGAGGACGTTGCGGGCACGGTCAAGGCGCTGATCGCCGAGGGCAAGGTCCGCCACTTCGGGATGTCCGAAGCCGGCGCGGAGTCCATCCGGCGTGCGCATGCCGTGCAGCCCCTGGCGGCGCTTCAAAGCGAGTATTCGCTGTGGTGGCGTGAACCGGAACAGACCATCCTGCCCTTGCTGGAGGAGTTGGGCATCGGCTTTGTGCCCTTCAGCCCGCTGGGCAAGGGCTTTCTCACGGGCGCCATCACCGCGAACACGGCGTTCAGCAAGGACGACTTCCGCAACGTCGTGCCGCGCTTCAGCACCGATGCCCGAGAAGCCAACCAGGCCTTGGTGGAAGCCATCGGTGACATCGCCAAAACCAAGCAAGCGACGTCAGCCCAAGTGGCGCTGGCCTGGCTGCTGGCGCGGCGCCCCTGGATCGTGCCGATTCCGGGCACCACCAAGCTGCACCGCCTGGAAGAGAACCTGGCGTCAACCCAGCTGACGCTGACCCCGCAAGACCTTGCCCGCATCGCAGAGGTGCTCGCACGCATCCCCGTACAAGGGGCGCGCTACCCCGCTCAACTGGCGGCCCGTGTCGGGCGCTGACCCTTGTCGCGGCCTCTGCTTCCACCATCTGGAGAACCAACCATGACCTATCCCGTCAAGAGCTACGCGGCGCACTCACCGACTGGCCGCCTCGGCCTGTTCCAGTTCGACCGCCGCAGCCCGCGAGCAGACGACATCGTCATTGAAATCCTGTACTGCGGCGTTTGCCACTCCGACGTGCACAACGTGCGCAACGACTGGGGCAACGCCAAGTACCCCATGGTGCCCGGCCACGAAATCGTGG
>NZ_SCTN01000408.1 GCF_004297345.1 Aquabacterium sp.
TCGCAGCCTGTTACTTGGCGTTTGGCTTAGCGAAAACACGTACCTTCTCTTCGCTAAGCCACATTCAACAACCTGCGCAATGCGCAACAAAAGCTAGGATTGAACGTATGGCAAGTTGTACAGCTCCGGTAAATGGTCATCGCACTTCGAGCGCGGCCGCAAATTGTCCCGCGTGCCGCGGTGGATCCAGAGGCTACCGAAGCGGTTACAGCTATAGCAGTGGCTACAGTTCGCCGTATTCTTCAGGCAGCAGCTACAGCAGTAATAGCAGGACGTTTGGGAGCAGCAGTGCACGGCCTCGCTGGTCCCGCGGAGGTTCATCAGTCTCTTACACACCGGCTCAGGTGATCTCGCTTACCCCTGTCCGCGAAGCAGTGGAAGCTCAAGCAGTTATTAAACCGGATCTTCGAGATTGTTTTCTTTGTCACGCATGGGACGACCGACAAGGTGCAGCGAAAGAGCTCCATGATCTTCTCGAGGCAGCTGGCGTCAAAGTTTGGTTCAGTGAAAAAGATCTTGGTCTCGGTGTGCCAATGATGCGTGCTATCGATAAGGGCCTAGCAGCCTCAAGAATCGGCTTAGTCCTTGTAACTCCAGCATTGCTCAACCGTCTTCCGAAGGAAGGTGTTGCGGACAAGGAGCTTTCGGCACTCCTTCGCGGTAACCGTCTGGTTCCCATCGTGCACGGCACAACCTATGCCGCACTTGAAAATGTAAGCCCTATGCTCGCCTCTAGAAGCGGCCTCGATTCCTCAGAGGAATCGATGGCATCTATTGCAACCAAAATTGCCGAGTTGGTTACCATCTGGAGTTAACGGCATTGGGGGAATTGCGCTTGCCCATCCCCGTCTACGCGCAACAGCAAAACTACTATTCAAAGCGTACGCCAACACTGGTCACGCCTTCGGTATTTTCGTGGCTAGTGTCGGGCCCTGCGCACTTCGCGCTCCGTCGCCGGTAGACCCGGCGTTGAACAACGCGGTGACTGTCGCCAATGTCAGGTCATGGCTTATAGCCGCTCCTTGAAGAAGGAGGGCTGAAAAACCGGGTTCGCTGCAGCCAGCAGTTCCATTGCTGTGAACTACAGCGCAACCCGCTGTTCCTGAGCGCGGAACAAAACACCATCACCGCAGCGAATGGAGCCTTATCGACGGATACATACATTCGCGATTGCAGCACTGGGCCTGCGTGCGGCCCTGAGCATAGTCAATGTGGCATTGATTTGCGTGGGAGGCGAATCCTGTTGTGTATGCTGTCAATCCAGCAACTCAAGGGGTCTGGTGGATTCACATGCCTCAAGCGTCGATGCCAGATAACGAAAGCCAGCGCCTGGCAAGACTGGCGCAACTCAAGGTCCTGGATACTGCACCCGAGACTATCTACGATCAATTGGCCCAAGCAGCGGCAGCTATTTGCGAGACGCCGATTGCGCTGGTGTCTTTGATTGATGCCGACCGGCAGTGGTTTAAGGCGACTATTGGATCGAGTGGCGTGCATCAAACGTCCAGAGATGTGGCGATTTGTGCGCATACCATCAAAGGCTCTTCACTGATGGAAGTGGAGGACACGTGGGCAGATGCCCGCTTCAAGATCAATCCACTCGTGTCTGGCGATGCCCTCATTCGTTTCTATGCGGGTGTGCCTCTTAGGATGCAGGCCGGTGAGTGCGTTGGCACCCTCTGTGTATTAGACCGAGTCCCTCGCAAGCTGAGTCAGGCACAGATCGCAGCTTTGTGTGCGCTTGGCCAGTCAGTTGCGCAGGCATTGCAGGAACGAGCAGCTCGCCAACAACTGTCGCAACAGCTCGCCGCCAGCGAAGAGAACCAGCGGTTGGTGATCGAGTATCAGACAGAATTGATCTCTCTGGCGGAACTGGACGGCACGCTCGTCTTTGTCAACGAGGCATATGCCCACTACTTTGGCAGCCAGGCAAAGTACATGACCGGGCACAATTTGTTCGACTACATCCATACCGATGATCGCGAAGCTGTCAGGCAGCACCTGACTTGGGGCGACGATGACGTGGTCCGGGCCAATGGCGTCAACCGCATGATTTTGGCAGACGGTAGCGCACGTTGGGTGGCCTGGACAAATCGCCGACTACCGGCATGCGATGGGCGCGCTCCATTGATTCACTCAGTCGGAAGAGACATCACAGCGCAAAAGAATGCTGAAGACGCGTTAAAGGAAAGTGAGGGTCGTTACCGTCAGCTCTATGAGTCAACGCCAGCCATGTTGCACTCAATTGATCACACGGGGCGTTTGCTGAGTGTGAGCGATACGTGGCTGGAGAAGATGGAATACAGCAGAGACGAAGTCATCGGAAAGCCTTCCGTATCCTTCTTGACGCCAGAGTCGCAGCAGCGCGCGGTCAATCACGAGCTCCCTGCATTCTTTAGCAAGGGCAAGTGTCAAAACGTGCAATATGAGTACGTGACCAAATCGGGCAAGCGCATCAACGTATTGCTCTCAGCGGTGTTGGAATATACCGAGGATGGCGCCCCAAAGCGTTCTCTGGCTGTGCTTCAGGATGTGAGCGACAAGCATGCCGCTGAGCGGCAACAGCGGCAGGCTGCGCACCTCCTGCAGGTTGTCATGGACAACATACCGGCAAGGATCAGCTATTGGACCAACGACTATCGCAACATCTTCGCGAACACGGCTTTCCAGCGTGCCTTCAAGTGCGAAGGTCAAGCCCTGGCAGGGCGTTTTACCTGGGAAATCATGGGTGAAGGGTGGTGGCGCAAGATCAAGAACATCGTTGATGTTGCGCTAACTGGCCAAGAGCAGTGGTTTGAGGTGTCTTCCGTTGATGACAGCGGCGAACGCATGGACACCGAATTGCGGATTGCACCGAACTTCTTCGAAGGGCGAGTGCTCGGTGTGTTCGTCATTGCGCTGGATATCACGCCTAGACGATTGGCTGAAGAACTGCGGCTTGCGCAACGAGCTCGTGAGCAACTGGAGCGTGACGCGCAAGAGCTTCAACGCCTGCTGAAAGAGCGGAACGAGATGCTGGACGTACTGGCGCATGAGGTCCGCCAACCTATCAACAACGCTTCTGCCGCACTGCAATGGGCCCAGCGGGCGCTACAGCTGTCAGGTACCCAGGATCAGCTGAATCCCATAGGAAAAGCGCAAGCCGTCCTGTACGGAGTACAGAACAGCGTGAACAACATCCTGGCTGTAGCCACGCAACTCAGTCATCAATCGGAACCCATGACGGCGGATTTCGATCTTGACATGCTGCTGTCTATCAGCGCTGCGGACATGCCCGAAACTGAGCGTTGGCGTATCGAGATAGTCAATACATCTGGTATCAAGACCCTTCACACGGACGCATCGCTGCTTAGACTTGCTCTGCGCAACCTTTTGAAAAATGCACTGGACTTCTCGTCCGCTGAATCGCTTGTTACCCTCAAGATTTCCGAGTCTGATCAGGAGTGCGGTCTGAATGTCGATGTGATCGACAGGGGCGCTGGTATTGACGCGAACGTTCTACCTAGACTTTTCGAGCGACATGTTCACGGCTATCACCTCGGTCGGGTCAGCCACGGGTTGGGGCTCTACATCGTGAGAGAGGCGATGACGCTCCTTGGCGGAACGGTTGACATGTTGGCAACCGGGCCATCAGGTACCTGCATGCGTCTTTACCTGAGAGATAGCCTTCGCTAGGCAACGCCATCAAGGGCGCCCCCCCGGCGCATCGTCAATGGCGAAAATGCCCTGAAAGCCACCATTTAAGCTTTGCCTACCCAACTAATTCGCGCAATGACTTGTAGTGAACAAGCGCAGACTGCCAGAGATATCTGAGCCAATGGGCGCGTTTGGGCGCCAGCGTGGCGTTTTCCCGAGAGGTCAACATGGCACGGTTTACGCTGCGACAGGGGGGCGGTTCAGGCTCACCCGCGATGGGCGCGTTTTTTCAGTATCACGGCTGGCTGGCGCCTGGCATACGTCTGTTTCGCTCGATCAAGTTCCCCGCAAAGGCGCTGTGGGTTAGCCTGGCGTTTACTGTGCCACTGGTTGTCATGCTGACAGCACCTGTCTTTCGACGGGCACTGCTTGCAATCGTGTTGACTCGCCCGATAGATCACGGTGTCGGCTTTGGTGATGCGTGAACGTGGGCTCGTGAACTGGCGCCACTCGCTGCGTAACGGATGACCTTGCGGACAGCGGTATTCGTTGGCTTGTTCGTTCCATTCAAAGTCGCTGCTGGACAATGTGTTGTCCTTGCGCTCGGTCTTGTCCCAGACCGGCACATGCGGCTCGATTCCTTTCTCCTGGACCATCCATCCAAGCATGGATGCCGTACCGTAAGCCGTATCGCCAACCAAACGTTGTGGCTTGACGCCGAACCTGGCTTCTACCCTATCCACCATCGTTTTGGTGGCATCGACCTCCTGCGATCGGTGCGAGGGCGTGGCCTCTACATCCATGATCACACCTGCATGCAGGTCAATCAGGTAGTTGGTGGAGTAAGCAAAGAACGCGGGTCCGGCAGGTGCGGCAGTCCAGCGTGATGCTGGATCTGTCAGCGAGATGCTCTTGGGCGGAGTTGATGGTGGCAGCTCGTCGCTAGCGTCCTCGTCAAATGGATTCTGCGCGTCAAGGGCATCAAGGTATTCACGGACCGCTCGGCTTGATGCCCCATCCTCGTGCCATCCAGCAACCTCTGCACCAGGTACACCGCGAGCACGGTTGGCATCTGCTTTGATCACGCTGGCATCGATGGCGAAGCCTTCGCCTCGAACCAGGCCTTCACTCATGCAACGGCGCAATACGGCTTCAAAGACATGTCGAAATGCTTCACTCTGACGGAAGCGAACATGCCGGTTCTTTGAGAAGGTCGAGTGGTTCGGCACCTTGTCTTCGAGGCCCAAGCGACAGAACCAACGGTATGCAAGGTTCAAGTGAACCTCATCGCATAGCCGGCGTTCAGACCGGATGCCAAAGCAATACCCAATGACGAGCATGCGAACCATCAGGACGGGATCAATCGATGGACGTCCTGTGTGACTGTAAAAGGGTGCTAGGTGCTGCCGCAGATCGCCAAGGTCTAGGAACCGATCAATGCCGCGCAACAGATGGTCGCGAGGCACGTGTTCATCGAGGTTGAACGAATAGAACAGCTGATCCTGATTGCCTGCTTGACCCATCATGGTGTGCCCCTCCATCAATGGATGAGGGCGTGCAAGTGGTGGGCCGATTCCGTGGATCGACCGAGTTTTTCAACAGAATTGGCTGGGAGCGGCCGGTCGCATCTGCGCGTTGGAGGGCAGCGTTCGTTCCGTTGCAGTCATTCGGCAGTTCAAGGTTGGCTACAGCAACTTAGAGACCGGCCTCTAAATTCTATTGGCACGGCAGTGTCCGGTTTCGGCGGCTCGATCTTGCTTTTGTTCTTTTGTCAGTTGGGCCGAATAGCCGCAGCGAGCCACAAATGTGACGTCCCCGTGAGGAATCGCACTGCTTGAGGGGGTTGCGTCGGGGTTAGTCGCGAGAGAATGCTTAGACATGACTCTCTACGATTGCCGCACAAGTCATGCAACAGGAGCAGTCAATGCATGCCCGTCAATTGTCCACCGTGACACCGGTCAGGCCCGGCTGGCGCCGTGCCTGGCAGTTGCTGGGGGGCGCGCTGCTGGCTTGTGCCTCCATGCACCATGGCTTGTCTCAGGCTCAAATGGTGGCGCAGCCGATCTGCGACGTCCACCCTGTCGAAGTGCGCGTGGATGACAGTCTGAAGATGAGGCCCGTTGGCAGGGATCTGCTTGTCATGGAAGACGAATCAGGCCGTTTGACGCTAGATCAGGCTAAGGCCACGTGCACGGGCTGGAAGGCCCATTCCCATAGCGCCATTCAGAATGGCATTTCGCGTAGTGCGTGGTGGGTGCGACTGAAGGTGCGCAATACCAGTTCCAATGCGAAGAAGGTCTTTTTGGACATGCAGGACAGCTTGCAGGACTACGTCGACGTATATGTGCTGGACGGAATGGGCAAAGTGAAGCATCAATGGTTCACTGGCGACCGGCGGCCTTTCGAGCAAAGACCGATTCCAGACAGTGCTGTTGTGCTTCCTCTGGATATACCTGCAGGAACCACCGCCGAAGTCATGATTCGCCTTGCAGCCTACGATGGGCTGCATGAAGTGCTCACACCCGTTCTGCGCAGTGAGGACAATTTCACACGACATGCCCAGCAACGTACCTTCGTGAATGCGCTGTATGTCGGCGTGGTAGCTGCCCTGATC
>NZ_SCTN01000409.1 GCF_004297345.1 Aquabacterium sp.
TTCTGAATACGCCCTGCTCGTCCACCTCGATCGCCCCGGTGCCCATCAAAGCCCGCTGGGCCACTCGGCGCCCATGTTGGATCATTCCGAGCGCAGACACAGTCTCCATGACGGTACGCGCCATCCCTGGATCCCTTGGAAACAGCACGACCGGGACATCGAAAGATGGAAGACTGGTGAACGAGTTGTAAATGAACCGGGTAATGCCAACCTGGAGAACGTAATAGCCCTCCATCTCGTTGTGGGTCAGTTCCTCGCTTCTGGTGACGTGGTAGTGCACCCAGTTCAATTCGTTTAAGGCGCATCGCAGATCAATCCCGAGCCGATCGTTGGCAAATCGAGGAGTGAACTTGGCTTCTTCCCTGTTGAGGGCAGCGAAGAATTGGCTAATGGTGTTGCTCATGGCGCGCGCCTATCCTCCCTAGCCGAGTTGAATTGCAAGATGATTATCAATCGCCTTTGGCGAAGTCCGGCAAGGAGTGCCCCCCTCGGCACCCGACATGAGCGCAGGACAAGACAATGCGCTGGCGCGCATCGTCGAGGTCTTTGGTACCGCACGACTGCACCACGCCTACCTGTTTGCCAGCCGAACAAGCGCAGCAATCGCCGACTCCTTATCAGACGGTGGGCCGATCGACCGCAGCCCTCACCATCTCCAGCACCCGCACTCTGTCACGAGCAAAAGCAGCCCTACGCCGCATCCTCCGTGCCTCAGCAACAGCAACCCCCACCCCTACCAGAGGCAACAGGGCTGCAATCACACACATGAACATCACCATGTTCACTCCCACATTGGCATTGGTCACATCGAACATGTACATCTGACACCTACGCATTGAACATGTCAATTGCACATGTGAAAGTGTTCAGGTCTGCCCGTCCGATTCCCGGTCCGCTCCTTGTCAGATTCAGGAGGACTCGGGACGGCAATCGGACAAACGTAACGGGGCAGCACTCGGACAGCACCGGCGCTTCAAGGGGTGGCTGGACGCCACCCACAGCGCCTTTCCCCTCTGGACGAGGGGCCTGCTGCCCGCCTGCTGTCCGGGGTCGCGCCTCCCCCTGCCGATGGCTTCGCCACCGGCACCCCGCTGCGCGGGGGCACCCGGCAGATCCGGCTCCCTACGAGGGTCTGCTGCGCGCCCCTGCTCCGGTCGGCCCTTCGGGCTGGGGCTGGACGCCCCACCAGCCTCCCGGGTGCCCCCGCGCCTGCGGCGAGGGGGAGGCGGGGGCTTCGCCCCCCGCTCATGCACCGGCGCTGGGGCGCCTCAAATCGCTGGGGCGATTTGTGCCTGGCGGCTCCCCCCAGCCCCTCGGCAACCTGGCTGGGGCCAGGTGCGCCTCGGGGGCCTGCGCAGCGCCTGCTGCTTGGCCCGCCACGATGCGGCGGCCCCCTTACTCTGGCGTACCCGAGCAACGAAAACTGGACGCCCCTGACCGTTAGGACAACGCTTGCCGGATAAACTGCAACATCAATTACAAACGGATGATCAAGGGAGGACATCCTGAAAGTCCGCTATACCCCCCCAGTTGCCTCCTCGTTGCTAGAGGCTATGCGAGCACTGGGCTACTCGTTCGAAACTGCAGTCGCAGATATTGTTGACAACAGCATCGCTGCAAGTGCGCGATCTGTTGACATCTGGTTCTCACCATTCGGCACGATCTATGTTGCGATCCTCGACGATGGCAATGGGATGAGTGCTGATGAATTATTCGAGGCAATGCGACACGGGACAAAAGGCCCCAAAGCTGGGCGAGCCCAACACGACCTTGGTCGTTTTGGACTTGGGCTGAAAACGGCAAGCCTTTCGCAGTGCAGGCAAATGACTGTTCTAACCAAAAAGAACGGTGCAACTCATGGCGCGGAATGGAACCTGGAAGCTGTCGAAAGAGCCGAGGACTGGGCACTTCACGAACTTGAACCTGCGGACATTGACGAAGTACCTCACTCGAAAGATTTAAGCGCCTTGGCCGAGGGGACACTGGTCGTCTGGCGCGAACTAGACAGAGCACTGGCAGGCGAATCGGATCCTGTTCGCGCATTGCAGGACCACATCGACGAGGCCAGAGACCATATGTCCCTCGTGTTCCATCGGTTCCTCGAAGGCAAGTCCCCATCGCTGGAAATCAGGATCAACGGGGACACCATCCGTCCAGTAGATCCATTCCTGCGTAGTTGCAAAGGCGGCCAGACCCTGCCACCGGAGCCCCTACAGATCGGTGACGCCACGGTCACCATCGAAGCTCACATACTGCCCCATATTTCCAAGCTATCAGCTTCAGAGATGGCATTAGCAGGAGGAGAAGAAGGGCTCAGGCGCAACCAAGGCTTCTATGTCTACCGCAATCGCAGACTGATTACTTGGGGGACCTGGTTCAGGCTCGCGCGCCAGGAAGAAATGACAAAGCTGGCCAGAGTGCAGGTGGACATTCCCAACTCGCTGGATCACCTCTGGTCCCTCGACATCAAGAAAGCGTTTGCACACCCCCCAGAACCAGTTCGAAAGGGCTTGCGACAGATCGTCTCGCGAATCGCTGATCGCAGCAAGCGCGTCTACACCTTCAGAGGGCACAGAGGTTGGGCACCTGAGATCGTGCCGGCCTGGAAACGCTTTGAGGGACGTGAGGGAAAGTTTCGGTACGAAATCAATCGCGATCACCAGCTACTGCAAGCGCTGCGTGAAGAGATCCCAGACAGTGCAGGACCAACCCTAGAGCGCTTTATCCAGATGCTCGAAACAACCTTTCCGTTCGACTCGGCCTATGCCGATATGGCGTCGGACAGAAAGCCTGAGCTGGATGAAGCGACAGATGACCTCGCTGACCGTCTGCTCGATACAGCAATGAGGATGCTTGCAAGCCTGGATGCTCAGCCCGCCCTTAGAGCTCGTCTCTTGGACCAGCTTGAACAGATCGATCCGTTCTGCAAACACCCTGCTGTCGCCAAGAAAATCAAGGAGCAACTGCAATGACGCTATCCAAAAATGCCAAGTCGCTATGCGACTTGGCTGCAACCTCCATTCAGCCAGGTGAAGTCGTCACCGAAGCACGACTGCTTGAACTGGTAGAGAACTTGATTCTCGCTGTGGCTGCCATCAATGGCAGTCCCGTCACCGACGAGGACAAGAGCTCAGCGTTGAAGGAGCTGCAGACCCGTCAACGCGTGAACATGGACGTTGGCACTGGCATCAAAGAGGATGACATCAAGCCATGGCTTGATCGACGTCGCGCCGGGATCGACCCCTACTACTGGACCAGGTACAGCACCTATCTGCAGAAGGAGTGGTCTGCAACGGTACTTCGAAGCTTTGACAAGACAACTGACGAAATTCTGGACTTGTTTGGAGACCCATCTGTCGAGGGCTCGTGGAAACGCCGAGGCCTCGTGATTGGAGACGTCCAATCTGGCAAGACCGCCACCTACACAGCGTTGTGCTGTAAAGCGGCAGATGCAGGCTATCAGGTCATTGTCTTGCTGGCTGGCAGCCTGGAGAGCCTCAGACGCCAGACTCAGAAACGACTCGACGAAGGCTTTGCCGGCCTGGACAGCTCTGAGTTCCTCCCGACAAAGAGCAAAGACGTACCACGATCACGTGCAGTGGGCGCGGGCCTTGGCAACCAGAGCCGCTTTGCAACTGTCTTCACTTCGCGAACCAAGGACTTCAATCGCGATGTCCTGAACTCGCGTCAGCTGACACTGCGCGCGCAAAAAGAGCCCGTGCTGTTTGTCATCAAGAAACACAAGAGCATCATCGAGAATCTGACCGCATGGCTGAAAGCCTACAACGCCGACAACACTGGTTCGATCGGTGAAAGCTTGTTGCTCATCGATGACGAGGCCGACAATGCATCCGTCAACACGAACAAGGACGAGACAGATCCAACTGCGGTCAACAAAAGCATCCGCGAGCTTTTGAGTGTGTTTCGTCGCCGCACCTATGTGGGCTTCACCGCAACTCCATTTGCTAACGTCTTCATTGATCCAGATACGTCAGACGAAGACTTCTTCAAGGAAGAACTTTTCCCGAGAGACTTTATCTATGCGCTGGAAGCCCCATCGAACTATATCGGTGCAACACGCATTTTCGGTGATGACGGCGTTCCCGGTTTTCTTGAAGAAATCGACGATGCCGAGGCGTGTTTCCCTCTGAAGCATAAGAGCAGCTATCGCGTCGATACGCTTCCAGACACACTGCTCCAAGCCCTTTATGCATTCATCTCAGCCAATGCCATCAGGGACCTCCGCGGACAGACCTCAAGCCATCGATCAATGCTCGTGAATGTGAGCCGTTTCACAGCAGTGCAGGACCAGGTTAGAGACCTGCTAGACGCTGAGCTGGATGCCATCAAGCAGCACGTGAGAAGTTTCAGCAAGTTGCCCTTTGCGCAAGCGATGGAAAGTCCCGTTCTGGCACGCCTGAAAGAGACTTTCGACAAGCAATTTGCGAACACTGGCCATGCGTGGAAGGATGTCCAGAAGCAACTGCTTGATGCGACGGCGCCGATCTCCCTGAGGTCGGTCAATCAGAAGGCGGGCGCCGCGAGCCTCGACTACTCAAAGTACGAAGAGTCAGGGCTGCGTGTAATTGCCGTTGGAGGCAACAGCCTTTCGCGGGGGTTGACGCTTGAAGGCTTGACCGTGAGCTATTTCTACAGAAATGCCCAGGCTTACGACACGCTCCTTCAAATGGGACGGTGGTTTGGCTATCGCAAGGGATACGAGGACGTCTGTCGCCTGTGGATTACAGCTGATGCACAGCAGTGGTACGCACACGTCACGATGGCTGCGGACGAGTTGCGCGATGAGGTCAAGCGAATGCAGCGCGAGGATCTGACCCCACGAGACTTCGGCCTGAAAGTGAGAGCCCACCCGGACTCCCTGATCCTGACAGTTCGCAAGTTGCTTGTGACCGCACGAAACAAAATGCGGACGGCAAATACCGTGACTCGTCAGATCTCATGGAGCAAAGAGGGAGCGGAAACCACCAAGCTTCGTACGGCGAGCAACAAGGTCAACTGCCTTGCGGTTGAGAGGCTGATCCGGTCGATGCAGAAGGAGGGCTATGGAAGGGGGCTTTCTGAATGGGGCAACCCGCTCTTTCGAGACGTGCCAAAGACACTCGTTGCCCAATTTCTCGACGAGTTTGCCATCCATCCGAGAAACTTCCAGCTCTACACCGCTGAGGAGGATCGTCAGTCCTACGGGCTATCCAAATTCATCAGGGAGACAAGCGAGGCATCGCTGCAGGCATGGGATGTCGTCATTCCTCAAGGTGCAGAGCTTGATGAGATCGATCTGTTTCATACGGGCATCACCATCAAGCCGGCGCGCCGTGGGATCACAACAGACAGTGGCGACAAGACCATCATGGTTTCTGGCACCAAGGCACGTGTGGGCAGCCGAGGCGTGGAAAGAGAAGGCATCGATAAGGAAATCGTCGATAGCGTTGCCCCATTGCCGGGCAAGAAGAATGTCTCTGATGCTCAATACCGAGCCATTCGCGCTCGCCCACTTCTGATCCTATACGTCATACGCCCGTACAACGAAGACAAGCTGATTGAAGGGCTCGTAGACGGCAACCTGCTGGTGGCCTTTGGCTTGAGCTTCCCGGACTTTGACGACCAGTCTCTCAAGAAGACAGTGACCTACAAGGTGAACCTGATCGAATGGCGCAAGACGTTCGAAGATGAGGAAGACGAAGAGAGCGAGGATGACCTTGATGATTGAGTCTCATTGGCAAGATCTGCAGGGTGTCACACCCCTGCCGGCACATCGACGCTTGAACGCAGACAGCAAACTTGATTTATTCGCACAGGTGGACAGTCAGGGCCAGCCAGGGTTGCTCGCAATATCACGAGATCATCCAGGTACCTGTCCCGCATACACCTCGGTTGAGGTGTCGATTGCAAGGCGACAGGACGGAGCTTGGGCAACCTCGCTGTCATTGACGCAACCATCACTCATAGCCATCTTCGCAGCGATGTGCAATGAAATTGCCCGCGAAGGCTTGCAAGAGTCCATGGAGGCCAATGCGGGCACATTCATGCTGCGCCTGCTCGCGAGATGGCAGCGCCTGCTTGCGTTGGGCGCGGACGGTCTGCTTTCTCAAGAAGCAGCGCTGGGCCTCCATGGAGAGCTCTCACTGCTCCTGAACGCCATCGATCAATTTGGGACTTCGACAGCCGTGAATGGATGGACGGGCCCGAAAGATGCGCCTCAAGATTTTCTGTTGCCGCCTGGGTTCATCGAAGTCAAGTCAATCAGGTCGGGCTCGCCAGAAATAAAAATCAGTTCGCTGGAGCAGCTTGATGGAGGAAACGGCTCAATCACTTTGCACGTCCGTGAGTACGCCAACAGCATCCACGGCACTGGCGGCACAAGCCTGGGACAGACAGTCAGACAGGTCCGAGATAAGCTCAAGGACGATCCAACCGCTGCTTTGCAATTCGAAGCTCTGCTGAAAGAAGCTGGCTATACGGACCGCTCAGAGTACTTTGTCGAAGAACTTCGACTCACCCGGACGACCTGGTACAAAGTGGACGAAATGTTCCCGTGCTTGCCACGTAGCAAGGTACCCGCGAGCATCACCAAGGGACGCTACAGCTTGCAACTTGCTCAGCTAGACGCGTTCATCACTGACACGCTGATCTGACATGAATACCGTCGAAGACTTCCGCGCTGAATTGCTTGCCAGAGTGCAGGTACGCGCCTCGGCTGACAGCAACTTCACACTCTCCGCGTTTGCCGAAGTATGCGGAGAGTTGCTGGAGGAAGCTGAAGAGCTGTATGACTTCGAACCTTGCTACTGCAGAAGAAAGGGATCAAAGAACAGGAATGTCGCGGTAGACGGCTACACCTTCGACGATGCCGACATGTCCGTCCGGATCGTCCTTGCTCACTTCTCTGGCAGTAGTGAGAGCGAGAACCTGACCAAGACCGAAGCAAAAGCGCTGTTTAGTGCTGCCACATCCTTTGTGGAGGATTCAGTCAGCGGTTATTTGCAAAAGATCACTGAAGAGAGTTCACCAGAGCATGGGCTTGCAAAGGATCTTCAAGCTCGATTTGGTGGCTTGCTGAGGTTCCGCTTCTATCTGGTCACCGATCGCGTTCTCAGCGACAAAGTGCGCGACTGGCCAGAGGGCGAAATTGGCCGTATTCCTGCTGAGTTTCACATCTGGGACGCTTCCAGATTTTTCCGAGCCCACGTATCCCGCTCTGGACGAGACGAACTGATCGTCTCATTCGAAGGCGCTGCAGGAGGAGGCCTGCCCTTCCTCCCCGCAAGCGTTTCGGGCGACGACTACACCGGCTATCTAAGCGTCATCCCGGGAACCCTGCTGGCAGATGTATACGAAGAGTTCGGCAGCAGGCTACTTGAAGGCAACGTTCGGGCCTTCCTGAGCACAACAGTCAAGGTCAACAAGGGGATCCAGCAGACTCTGCAAAAGGAGCCTGGGATGTTCTTTGCCTATAACAACGGGATCGCGGCAACAGCGTCATCAGTAGAGATTGCTCAGACCAATGCGGGACCCCGAATCGTCTCGGCAACAGACTTCCAGATTGTCAATGGAGGTCAGACGACTGCGTCTCTTGCTTATGCCCGTCGCAAGGCAGGAGCGCATCTCAATGACGTGTTTGTCCAGATGAAGCTCTCTGTTGTCGATGAGGTCCGGGCTGGATCATTGATACCACTTATATCAAGGTACTCGAATTCTCAGAACAAGGTGTCAGATGCTGACTTCTTCGCCAATCACGAGTTCCATCGGCGCATGGAGTCCATCTCACGCCGCTTGCGTGCTCCTGCACGCAAGGGTTCCCAGCTTGAAACACGTTGGTTCTACGAGCGTGCTCGTGGTCAATACGCGGTAGAAACGGGCCGACTCACTCAAGCGGACAAAAACCGATTCGAGCTTGAAAACCCAAGGGACCAGATCATCACGAAGGAAGACCTGGCCAAAGCCGAGAACTCCTGGAAGAAGCTGCCGTTCGAGGTTAGCCGTGGTCGCCAAAAGAACTTCCTCAAGTTTGCAGAACGCATCACCGGCGAATGGGAGAATTCCCCCGACTCATTCAATGATGAGTACTTTCGGGCAATGGTGACGCGCGTCATCATCTTCAGGCACTTGGAAAAGGTCATCCCGAAGCAGTCTTGGTATGACGGAGGCTACCGTGCGCAGACCGTTACCTTCACAATTGCCAAGCTCGCCGATGTCATTGAAAAACACGGTGCCGGGCAACAGCTCAACACTCATCAGATTTGGCGAGAACAGTCTCTGTCATCTGCCTTGATGGCTCAGTTGCTCCTGATAGCCAAGGCGGCCTTTGACGTCATCACCTGTCCTGAGGCCGGAGTTCAGAACGTCACGGAATGGAGCAAGAAGGAGCTTGCGTGGAAGCGCCTTCAAGAGACGAATGTTCCGTTGATAGCAGAGCTTTCGGCCGAACTGGCTGCCAGCGAAGATGTGGCCGCAAGGCAAAGGGCATCAAAAGTCGAGGCAAAAATTGACGCCGGTGTCGATGCGCTGAAGGAAGTCTTCGCCTTCGGCAACAAAAACTGGGCCCGTCTGAAGCAATGGGCAGACGAGAAAAACGCCGTCACGCCGAAGGAAGGAGACCTGCTGCGAGTAGCGATCAATCCCAAATGGATGCCAAGTGACCGACAAGCACAGGACCTCATCCGGCTACTCAGACGCTTGCAGGACGAAGGCTTTGGTGGCTGACAGATGAGCGACATCGTCAGCCCCGCCTTGCGTAGCAAGATGATGCGCGGCATCAAGGGGAAGAACACCCGACCAGAGGTGACTCTCAGAAAGCAACTTTTCAGTCTGGGCTTTCGCTTTCGCCTGCACAACAACAAGCTTCCCGGCCATCCAGACATCTCGCTACCAAGGTATCACGTCGCGATTTTTGTCCACGGCTGCTTCTGGCATCGGCATCAGGGCTGCAAGTTGACGACCATCCCCTCCAACAATGCAGACTTCTGGAAGTCTAAATTCCAGGCCAACATTGATCGCGACCAGCGCGCTCAAGCCTCACTGAAGGCACTCGGCTGGCGTGTCGGCGTTGTTTGGGAGTGCGCCATGCGCAAACGTGAACTGCCTGCCGCGCAACTTGACCAGCTTGCAAACTGGATCAGGAGTGATGAGCCAGATCACGTCGAGTTTTACTCGACTGAGTACGCACCCGCTCGATTGAAGTGATCCCACTCGCCTCATAAATCACCTTCCTGACGACCTTGGCAAGCAAGTTAGCGAGGAGCGGAGGCACCGCGTTTCCGATCTGCGTGTACTGCTCTGTTCTAGTCCCCATGAAAAAGTAGTTGTCGGGGAATGTCTGAAGGCGAGCCGCTTCTCGCACAGTCAGCGAACGACACTGCGTCGGGTCATAGTGAATGTAGTAGTGCCCATCCTTCGCGATGTGCGCAACAACCGTGGTCGACGGCTCACTGGCACACTGCACGCGGAACCTGTCCTTGAACGGTGTGGTGTCCTTATTGACGTCCTTCACGTTCTCATGCGCAGGGAGCAACTGTGGAGGGAAAACATGCAGTCGAGGTGAGTAGTTGTTGACCTTGGCGTAGCAAGATGCGAAGAGGTACCTCGCCAAGTCTGAATCCATGTGGGAGCGGGCCACGTGTTGACAGTAGCCACCCAAATTCTTGTCAATCACCCATCGCTTCAAGTGTCCTGCTTTGGGGCGAGCCTTTGTGTACTTGAAAAAAGTATTGCCATATGAAGACAACCGTGCAGCCCTCGATGCATAGTCGGTCGCCTTCTCTATCATGGCGTCCTCACCAGTGGTGCCCCAACCCTTGATGTAGTCTGGTCCTTTGGCAACGGCCTCACGCCACTTCTCCAGCGTGTCCCCTTTCGACAGCTTGCTTCGAAGACGAGGCAAGTCACTGATCGCGTGACGGACGGTTGTCTTGGTAGGCTTCAACGTAAGCAGGTCATGCTTGACGAGCGCAAGATCCTTCCTGACACCGAACAAAATGACGCGATGCCTCCTCTGTGGGATGCCGTACTTCTCAGCCTCGATCACGTAGTCGGATGGATCTAGCTCAGTGCCGACCTTGTTCCGCTTGACGAACGACCGAATCTCATACTCGTTGTCACCACCTGGACTAGACAGATCAGACAAGATCCGCTCAAACATGGGGTCACCATCATGAGTCGAGGACAGCAACCCCTTGACGTTCTCCATCACGAAAACCGCAGGCTTGTGCTCCCGGATGATTCGCAAATATTCTTTGTACAAGAAGTGCTTTTCATCGGCATGAAAGTTCACATCTTTGACACGTCGAGCACGCCCCGCAACCGAATACGCCTGACATGGCGGGCCACCAATGAGCACCCAGTTTTGCTCGGTACCGAGTGCTGCTCGAATGGCCTTATCCAGCGCAGCAGGGTCTGCCTTGCCAAGCTCAATGCACAGAGCCTCTTTGCTCGCATGCTCAAACGCTGCTGCAACTTCAGGCTGAGCCTTGAACTCATCAAGACTGATTTCCTGCTTGATGTACTGATAGTAGTATCTGACTGATGGCTTACCCTTCAACTGACGAAACACCGCTCTCAGGGTCAAAGTCTTGTGGGCAACTGGGTCCTTCTCGACAGAGACACCAATGCGAAAAGCGGGCTCACCATTTTTTCCACGCAATGCAGCGAACCCTTCTCCAAGTCCGCCGGGTCCTGCAAATAAATCAATAATTGGTATAGCCATCAAAGTTTCTCGGTAACTTTCAATGGTACCAGGTAAGCAACATCAATCTGATGCCACCCGGCGGGTTGTCACTCAGATGCACCTGTCTCGGTGTCCTTGCTGGGCGGATCATCAAGTTTTGCGGCGAGATCTCCTGCATTGAGGTGCGTGTACCTCTTCAACATCTGTAGCGTCTTGTGCCCTGTGATGCTGGCCACCTCCATCGGGTTAAGCCCCTTCTCGAAGAGCCGACTGGTGGCCTCATGCCGCAAGTCGTGAAAGTGAAAGTCCACTAGGCCGGCCCGATCACACGCACGCATGAAGGCGCGCTTGATAGCCTCGGTCGTCAGCCCAGGGAACACCGGGCCAGACTTCGTGTCTTCTGAAGGCCGCAGCGCAGCCAGCACGGTGCCAGCCTTGCGGGACAAGGGCACTGACCTGGCCTCGCCGTTCTTCGTCAACGGCAGATGGGCCACGCGGCCAGCCAGGTCAATGTGCTGCCACAGCAGCCCGACGATCTCGCCCTGCCGCATGCCGGACTCAATGGCCAACTCGATCACAGGCACCAGGAAGGGGTTTCGTGCATCGTCGCAGGCCTGTCGAAGCTGGGCCTCCTCCCCTTCTCTGAAACGCCTGTCACGGGCCTTTGGCGCGGCGGGACGCCGCACCATGCGCACAGGGTTCTCAGGCAGCTGAATGCTCCATTCCCTGCGCCCGGTTTCAATCACGTGCGCCAGGTGGTTCAGCTCTTTGTTGATGGTGCCCGCAGACACTTCTTTCAGCCGCTCATCACGGTACTGGGCGATGTGCTTGCTCGACAACGCGCTCATCTTGAGCGCTGCCAGGGGCCGCTGACGCAAGGCCTGCAGGCGAGATGCCTCAGGCCCCTTCCCGCGCTTCAACGGCGTCACCTCTTTCAGGTAACGGTCGATCAGATCGCCAAGAGTGTTCCGCTCCGTCTCGGTGCGGTCGATGAAGGTGCCCTTGTCCATCTCGTTTTCGATGGACCTGGCCCAGGCCTCTGCCTTTGACTTCAGATCGAACGACTGCGTTTGCTCTGGATAGCCCTTGCGACGGATCTTGGCCCGCCA
>NZ_SCTN01000410.1 GCF_004297345.1 Aquabacterium sp.
AATGGGAAAAGACCTTCACGCCGCCAAACGGAACGATCAGGGTAGAGCAATCACTCACCTTTACCTCCGACACTACCGTCGTCCTCACGAGCCAGCTTGGCGTCAATCGCAGCACGGACGGTGGGCTGACATGGCAGGAAAGCAGCATTGGTGGATCCCCATGGTCGCCCTCTGCCATCGCGTTTTCCAGTGCAAATCAGGGCTTCGTTCTGAGTTCTGTTTCGGCCTTTCCTGCCTTCAGCACCAATGACGGTGGGCTTACCTGGACACAGGCCTATTCTTGGCCGAGCAACTTCGACGGCACCGCCATCGCATTCCGCTCAGACGGTGTAGGCGTCGCCGCAGGCGATCAAGGCCGCCTGTATCGAACAACAGACCGAGGGTCAAGCTGGACGCTTGTCACGAAGAACCTTGAAGATCCAGTTGACATGTCGTTCGGCTCTCCAGCCGTTGGCGTTGTCATCAGCGACAAGACGCTGTATCGCACCAGCGACGCCGGTGCGCATTGGAGCCCTGTCGGCGCCGAACTCACGCCCGGCCTTGGCGAAACCTGGAGGCAGGTCTCGTTCCTCGACGCAAACACCGTCATTGCCATCGACTCAACGGGCCGCATCGTGCGCTCCACTGATGGTGGTGCGAATTGGTCTTTCGCAAGCCGCGCAACGGTGCCTTTCCCGGGCTGGATTGGCGATATGGCATTCAGCTCGCCCAAGGTGGGCTGGCTCATCGTCAACAGCCGTCTTCGTCACACCACTGATGCAGGCATGACCTGGGAAGAGTCGTCAAGCGCCTACTCCTGCATCAATCACGTCACATTCCCCAATAGCAACACTGTCATTGCGCTGACGTGTGATGGCTCAATCCAACGCTCGGTCGATGGAGGTCAGAGCTGGTCATGGGGCTACTCCGACAACGACCATGTCAACGTGGACGTTGCCTTCGCGGATGAGAAAGTCGGCATCACAGTGGGCCGATATGGCCGCATCCTTCGCACCACCGACGGGGGGGCTAGTTGGACAATCATCACACCGCCTGCCGCGCTAGCCTGGGGTGAGCATATCTATCGACCGTGGTTCGTATCCTCGACCACCGGCTTTTGGATCAGTGACGGGGGCATCTATCGCACAACCGACGCTGGGCTGACCTGGACGCTCGACAACCGGCGGGGCGCCTACCTGCTCTACCTCGCGGCCAAGACAGCCAGTGGCACCTCTGTTGTCATCGGCAAAAGCGGCGTGATGATGTCTCGGACGGAACTGGAGTGAACCTGGATGTCCTTGCTGTTTGTGAATCAGCAAGCTCACCGTCAACTATTCCGACTCCAGAAACAAGAAAGCCGGCCCTCGCATAGGTTACCGGCTTTCCCGCTCAGGACTTCGTTCGCAAATGCGTCGATCACTGGCCGGCTTCTGCGTCGCCAATCACGATATTGCCACTGACCTGATGGCCTAGGACAGAAGCATTCGTCAACTCAACAAGCACTGCTTTGGTCTCGACTGTCTCAAGTACGCGAAACAAGGGACAAGGCTTGCCAGGGTCACATACGGGGTTTTGGGGAATTGTCTGCGCGTTCAGCGTTACCTTGACGGAGGGAGTATCGACCACAACGGTGTTGGGCTTGATTTCTCCGCTGAACGTCAACGGCTTGGTACCGACCAGCGTGCCACTGAGCACCAACGAACCAAAGCTGGCGCTGCCGCTACGTTGAGACGGGCCGGGAATGACTTGGCTGTATTGGGCAGCAGCCTTGAGCTTGTTGAATTGCACGCGCAGCGCTGTGACGTTCAACGGTGGCAATGGCTGGGCAGAGACCGACTTGGCATCATCAACAGAGGACGCCGAACTAGCTGGTACTGGCAGAGGCCGAGGTGGATCGATGACGCTCCTGAGCGGGAGGATCAAAGCAATGGTGCCCGATCCTGCAGAAGATGTTCCTGACGTGTTAATGGTGTCAACCCCATTCGAACCAACCGCCAATGTGGTGCCCTGCAGTTCAAGCACCGTCAGCACCGGGCTGCGCGACAAGCTGGGCACCAACCTCAAACTCTTGCTGATCATTGCTGAGTGCAAGGGTTTGCTGTAGGTCTGTCCCAGCGTGGTGATACCCGATGTTTCCAGCTGGGGTGCCATGTGAACCGGACTGCCGCCATCGGTGCTCAATTCGGCAGACACGGCATAGGCACTGCTTTGAGCTGCCATGGCAGATGATGCCGCCATGGCAACGGCGAGCATCGCGATCTCGCTAACAGAACGAAAAAAGTGCTTCACAAAATACCTCCTGGCAGATGAAATAGTTGAATGGGCGTTCAAACAGTCCTTGGCAACACGCCGTCCGGCATCTAGAACCACACGCAAGTCGGCGAGCGGTCGAAGAATGAGCGCGAAAGAGGTGGCGGCCCACCCCTAGTCATAGGGGGGCTGACAGGTTTTACAAAAGTACAAGAATGCCCAATTCAGGGCGGCAGCTCCAGGCCGGCATAGGCTCTTCGCGTGCGGCAGAAATGCCTGCGCACTGCGGCCGGCATTGCATTTCGGTTAAGCGGGCAAATGTTCCCTTGGATTGAAATCGTCACACCATGGTCGAATGACGAATCTCAGGATCGGTGAGGCAAGTCTGCCCCCTAAGTAGTCGACATTCGATCGGCGTCAA
>NZ_SCTN01000622.1 GCF_004297345.1 Aquabacterium sp.
CGCGGCGGCTAGGGGTTGATAATCCGATTCCAGCCCCCGCTTCGCTCGCCCCACAATCACAGCGGTGTGGTCCGATGGTTGCACGGGATAGGCAAAGGTCAGGGCCAGCGCGTCACCGTTGTCTGGCGACGCCAACCCACGCTTTTTCATGTCCTGCTTTGATTCGAGTTGTATGTGGTCGCGCCCATCCAACATCCGATACCCGAACTCCACGCCGGTCAAGTCAGCCAACATTTCCGGATCATTGTCCAGCATCCCACCAGTCAGCCAGTCCCGCATCAGGCCCCACATCTCTGCGCGCTTATTAGCGTACGCAACCGCGCCTTCAGTCTTATCCTGCGCGCGATCGGCTCTACCTCCGAATTGAATCCCGACCACTGGCAGTCGCAACATTCGGCAGCGGTCTACCACTCCGCCGCCAACGCCGCCCTCATCAACGAAGATCGCATCTGGGTGCCATTCCTCGTAGACTTGCGCCACTCGCGCGGCCAGAGCCATCGTGTCAACCCCACGCATCTTGATCGGCTCAATCGAGCGCGCATCTCGCCCGCGGCGCAGCCGAATCACACTGGCGTCGTCGCCGAACCGCGCGACATCGACGCCCATGACTAAAGGATCATACATAGTGGCCTCAACAAGTCGCGTCGGGTGCATTGCGAGTTCGGCCGCTTCCGACGAAATGAACTGCATTGTGCCGGCGCGGGGGAATATGCCGCGGACGCGGACACGAAAGAAATCGCTATCCTCCCCGTAATCCGCCAGCCACGCTGCGATTTGCGCCTTGTTGGGTAACTTCGCGGCTCGGCTGTCGATCTGATGCGTCTTCCAGCGGTGACGGAACCGCCCGAAGCACTCTCGGAAGCGTCCAGTATTTCGAGTCGGGTTTCCGAAAGCACACCAGATGATCTCGGTGTTTACGTCAGTGAGCGCGCCCTCGGTGGTCTGCCAGATAATGTCCGGGATAGCGGACGCTTCGTCAAAGAGCGCGAGAACCCGCTTACCTTGATTGTGCAGACCCGCGAACGCTTCGACGTTCTTCTCCGACCAGGCGATGGCATCAATACGCCAAGTCTTCTCATACCCCGGCTTGACCGAGCACAGCGCGGTAGCAGTGAGCGAGAACGCTGCTTTACCGAGGTAAAGGCGGTACCATTTCGACAATTCAGCCCAGGTCTTGGTGCGTAGCTGGACCTCTGTGTTCGCGGTAACAACGCCCCGGGTATCTTCCTTCGTCGCCATGGCCCAGAGGATGATCCACGCAATCAGCGCAGACTTCCCTGGACCGTGACCCGACGCTACCGCCTCTTGAATCGCTTCGTTTGGGGCCTGTAAGCCGTCACGGATTTCAGCCAGAATCGTGGCCTGCCAAGCATCCGGTCCGGCGAAACCGTCAAGCTCGCCAGGCTCGCCCCATGGGAACGAGATTTGGACGAAGCGTAGCGGGTCAGTGGCGCAGGCTTCAGTTTCGTGGATCGCCTCCTCCCGCAGCAGCTCCGCCAGCCGTTCCTCCTCGTCGTCGGTCCATGCCTCACCGCTGGATGACATAAACCACCGTCGGGGAGGCAACGTTATTCCGGCGACGCCGGGACAGCGACCCCCTCGATCTCCAACCCCAGCGCCGCCCGCCGCTTCCGTAGCAATGCGTCGATCTCGGCCCGCCGCTGTTCCGGCGTCGCCGT
>NZ_SCTN01000001.1 GCF_004297345.1 Aquabacterium sp.
GGCCAGGCCGTGAGTGATCCGGCTCAGTAAGTCTTGTAGGGCAGGAACTTGCCCGACATGACGATGCTGACGCGGTCACCAGCCGCATGGGGTTCGCGCTGCAGGTCCATCTTGAAGTCAATGGCGCTCATGATGCCGTCGCCGAACTCCTCGTGGATCAGCGCCTTGAAGGTGGTGCCGTACACGCTGATCAACTCGTAGAAGCGGTAGATCAAGGGGTCGGTCGGCACCGATGTGGGCAGAGAGCCTTTGTAGGGCACCTCCTGCAACCACAAGCGGGCCTCGTCAGGCAGATCGAAGATGTCGCCGATGAGCGCAGCCTGCTCGGCGTTCAAGGTCATCTGCCCCAGGCAGGCAGCCGTCACCCACTCCTTGCTCAGGCCCACCTTGGTGGCCACATCAGCCCACTTCAGGCCCTTCTTGACCTTGGCCTGCACGATCAGGTCGGTCACGTCTTCTCGGTTCATGCTCAGCTCCGTTGCGATGAAAGGAGCTGAATGAGGAGCAAGGAGCGTACCGGGTGGCGCCTCAGGGCTGGCCGCATCCGGCAAACGGCGTATCCAAGGTACAGCGGAAAGCCTGTCAGGCCTGGAACGCCTTCTTCAACTGCGCAGCCAGCTCGGCATGCAACTCGGCGGCCTCGGGCATGAAGCGCCCCATGTTGATGAAGTCATGGATCACGCCGGGCCATTGGCGCACTTCAACCGGCACGCCCGCATCACGCAGCTTCTGGGCGTAGTGATGCCCCTCATCGGTGAGGGCATCGCACTCGGCCAGGCCGATCCAGGCGGGCGCCACACCCGCGTGATCAGGCGCATGCAGGGGCTCGCGATGCCAGGCATGAGGCAGCGCATCGCCTCGCGTCTGCGCCTCGAACCAGGCCATCAGTTCGGCGCTCAGCAGGGTGTCGCGCGAGAAGGCCTTGAACGACTCGGTCGCCGAGCGCGTCTGCACCGAGGGGTAGATCAGCGCCTGCAAGGCCAGGGGGATGCCGGCATCGCGCGCCAGCAAGGCCACGCTGGCCGACAGCGTGCCGCCGGCGCTGTCGCCGCTCACGGCCAGACGGCTGCCATCCAGGCCCTGGGTGTGCCCATGCTCGGCCAACCACTGGAAGGCTGCCCACGCATCTTGCAAACCAGCGGGGTATTTGTGTTCAGGCGCCAGGCGGTAGTTCACGGCCACCACGGCCGCGCCGCTTTGTTTGGCCACGTTGCGGCACATGGCCTCGCAGGTATCGATGTCGCCAATCACGAAGCCACCACCATGCAGATACAGCAGCACGGGCAAGCCGGGCTCATGGCTGTCTGCCCACAGGCGGGCCTGCATGCTGCCAGCGGGCCCGGGGATGGCGAAGTCATGCACACGGGCCACCTGGGCACGTGGCAGCTCCATCGCGCCCACGGAAGCCTTGTAGGCCAGACGGGCTTGCGCGATCGGCAAGGTGTA